>NZ_PJJV01000063.1:0-74025 GCF_002929655.1 Cryobacterium sp. M23 | reverse complement strand
GCGCTGGTCGCGCCGGTCGCGCCGGTCGCGTGCGCGGCGGGCGGGTCGGCCGTGAGGCGGGCATCCGCCAGGGCACGCTCGATCACGGTGAGGTCGATGCCCTCCGCGATCACGGAGTGGCGTTCCGGATGCTGCCGGATATCGATCCCCACAAGGTCGCGCATGTCACGCCGCAGCTCGGGCCTCGGGAAGAGAACGGTGTGCGCGGCATCCGCGGCCAGCCGCTGCACGAGCCGGGCCCGGAACCAGAAGTGCTCGGTCTCGTCGACCGTGCCGAAGTTCGCCCGGGTGAGCACCCCGGAACTGTCGAGGGAATGGATGACGCTGTGCGGGTCGGGGGCCACCGTGAACACGATCGGAATGTCGAGCTCGCGGGCGACGGTGGAGGCGGCCAGCGTGCCGATGTCGGCCATTCGCAGGTGGATCGCGTCGACGGTGCCGGCGGCGCGCAGAATGCGACGGATGCCGCGCTGCGTCGCAATCCGCCGCGGCCAGGCATCGACCGAGGCGACGGGTTCGCCCAGGAAGGGCACGGTCGCGAAGGCGTGCTCCGCGAGGGAAGACCCGACCTCGGACAGAGAGGTGAGCGCGCCGGCGAAGCTGCCGCGGGAGAGGGTGAGCACCCGTTCCACGGAGCCGCCGCGCTCACTGCCACCGCCGCCGCTGCCGCCGGAGACGAGCGCGTCGCCCAGGCGCACGAGCAGCGTGGCGATGCCGCCGTTGTCGCCGGCCCCCACCTGGCTGAGTTCGCGGTCGATGTCGGCGTGCAGGAAGAGTTGGGCCACCGTCAGCCCCCGGCTCCACGGCGGGCGCGGGTAGGCCGGCACAGTCAGGTCGATCAGGGCGAGCCGGGCCACGTCGGCAAGCACGCCGCTGCC
Source organism: Cryobacterium sp. M23 (assembly GCF_002929655.1). Taxonomy (NCBI): domain Bacteria; kingdom Bacillati; phylum Actinomycetota; class Actinomycetes; order Micrococcales; family Microbacteriaceae; genus Cryobacterium; species Cryobacterium sp. M23. The sequence goes on along the minus strand of NZ_PJJV01000063.1, from coordinate 73,147 downwards.
CTGCGACAGGTCGCTCACGATACGGATGTTGGCCTCGTTCGGACCGAGGTCGCCGATGGCCGCGATCGCCGCCGCACGCACCGCGTTCGGCTCGGAGCCGTCGACTGCGACCCGGCGCAGCAGACGTTCGGGGATGCGCCCGGCGATGAGACCCATCGTTTCGACCAGGCGGGCGCGGGCGCCGCACTCATGCACGCCGATCAGGGTGCCCTCGAGGGCGAGCGCCACATGCACCGGCACCGACGAGCTCCACTGCTCCAGCGTGCGCTGGGCGATCATGCCGGAGAAGCCGCCGTCGACCACCATGCTCAGCAGTCCGGAGATCGCCTCGAACCGGGGCAGCCGGGCGCCGAACGCCCAGGCCGCGTGTTCGCGGATGAAGAGGGAGTCGTGGGTGAGCAGCGACACGAGAACGTCATCAGCGGACTCGTCGAACACCTGGCCGAGCGAGTGGATGGCCGCGATCGCGGTCAGCTGGTCACCAGGGTCGGTCGCCGCCTGCGCGAGCAGGCGCACGGCGCGGATGCCGCCGTCCCGGCTCGCTGCGATGGTCAGGTCGTCGGCGCAGCGGATGCCGTCCAGGATCGACCGGGTCTGCCGCATCGTGTCCAGCGTCGTGTGAGTTCCCACGGTGCCCCCTCTGTCTCCTGCTTCAAGCAGTCCGATTCGAACATACACGTGGCCGATGTCGGAACGCCCTGTGAAATGGAGCAAAATGGTCACATGACACGACGCGCTCCGATCGAAGACATCAACGAAGACAATCTGGTCGTCACGAAGCCGAAGAAGTCCGCGGCCGGAGTGGAAGCGGTTCTGGTGGCGCTCGATCGCGGGTTCGCGCAGGCCGGCGTTCCCCGCACGGCGAAGGCGCTGCTGCGCCTCAACCAGCGCGACGGCACCGACTGCCCGGGCTGCGCGTGGCCGGAGTCGCAGGGCCACCGCAAGACCGCGGAGTTCTGTGAGAACGGCGCCAAGGCCGTCGCCGAGGAGAGCACCCTGCGCACCGTGACGCCGGCGTTCTGGGCCGAGCACTCGATCGAGGAGCTCGCCACGAAGACCGAGTACTGGCTCGGCAACCAGGGCCGCATCACGCATCCGGTGGTCATCCGTCCCGGCGACACGCACTACTCCCAGATCTCCTGGAACGAAGCCTTCGAGCTCATCGGCGAGCGGATCCGAGCCACCGTTCCCGACCGTACGGTCTTCTACACCTCGGGACGCACCGCCAACGAGGCGGCGTTCCTCTACCAGCTGTTCGCCCGCTCGATCGGCACGAACAACCTGCCCGACTGCTCGAACATGTGCCACGAGTCCTCCGGAAGCGCCATGAACGCCACCATCGGCATCGGCAAGGGCACCGTTTCGCTCGAAGACATCCACCATGCCGAGCTGATCCTCGTCGTCGGCCAGAACCCGGGCACCAACCACCCGCGGATGCTGTCGGCCCTCAAGGAGTGCAAGGACAACGGCGGCCGGGTCGTCGCCGTCAACCCGCTGCCCGAGGCCGGGTTGTTCAATTTCAAGGATCCCCAGTCGGTCTCCGGCCTGATCGGCGACGGCACAGCTCTCGCCGACGAGTACCTGCAGATCAAGGTCGGCGGCGACCTGGCCCTGTTCCAGGCCCTCGGCCACCTGCTGCTCGAAGCGGAGGAGCGCGTTCCCGGCTCCGTCGTCGACGCGGAGTTCGTCGCGGCGAACACCCAGGGCCTCGACGAGTACCGCGCCGCCCGCACGACCATCGACTGGGCCGAGACGGAGAAGGCCACCGGGCTCACCGCGGTGGAGATCTCCACCGTCGCGCAGATGATGATCGACTCCACGGCCACGATCGTCTGCTGGGCGCTCGGACTCACTCAGCAGCCGCACTCGGTCAACACACTCAAGGAGATCATCAACCTGCTCCTGCTGCAGGGGAACTTCGGCAAGCCGGGCGCCGGCGCCTGCCCGGTTCGCGGCCACTCCAACGTGCAGGGCGACCGCACCATGGGCGTCTGGGAGAAGCCCAAGGAACCGATGCTCGCCGCGCTGGACAAGGAATTCGGCATCGAGTCCCCTCGCAAGCACGGCCTCGACTCGGTGGACACCGTCGCGGCCTTCGAGAACGACGACGTCGACGTGTTCGTGTCGATGGGCGGCAACTTCGCCCTCGCCTGCTCCGACACAGTGGCCCTCGAGGCGGCAATGCAGCGCGTGGGCCTGACCGTGCACGTGTCGACCAAGCCCAACCGGTCGCACATCATGCACGGCACGACCTCGCTGATCCTGCCGACGCTGGGGCGCACCGACACGGACGACAAGCACCCGGGTGGTCGCCAGGTGCTCTCGGTCGAGGACTCCATGTCGGTCGTGCGCACCACGCAGGGGCGTCTGGACCCGGTCTCCGAGCACTTGCTCGCCGAGCCCGTCATCGTCGCCCGGATGGCCAGCGCCACCCTCGGCGACGACCACGTGATCGACTGGAAGGCGATGGCCGACGACTACGATGTCATCCGTGACCGCATCTCGCGGGTTCTCCCGGGCTTCACCGATTTCAACGCGCGCCTCAAGACGAAGAACGGTTTCGTACTGCCCAACCCGCCCCGCGACACCCGCAGCTTCGCCACCGATATCGGCCGGGCCCGGTTCACGGTCAGCCCGCTCGAATACCTCACCCCGCCGGCCGGCCACCTGATCCTGCAGACCATGCGCAGCCACGACCAGTACAACACCACGTTCTACGGGCTGGATGACCGCTACCGCGGCATCTCCGGCGGCCGCCGGGTCATCCTGATCCACCAGGACGACGCCACCGAGCTGGGCTTTGCGGACCGCGACATGGTCGACGTGATCAGCACTTTCCAGGGCGAGGAGCGGCGCGCCAACGAGTTCCGCCTGGTGGTCTACCCCACCCCGCGGGGCTGCGCGGCCGCGTATTTCCCCGAGGCGAACGCCCTGATGCACCGCGAGCTCGTGGCCCGGGAGTCGAACACCCCCGGTTACAAGGCCATGTCCGTGCGATTCATCGCCCACGAGGCAGCGAATTCAGCACCGCTGACGTGAGCCGGGGCGTGAACACGGGCGCTGGGGCACAGCGCGTCACCCACTGGTGGCCGCTGCTCTCCGGGCTGGTCACCGTCGCGCTGGCGGTGGGTCTGGGCCTGGTCATCTCCCGGAACGGCAAACCGTTCGCCCTGGACACGGAGTGGATGATCGCGGTGTCCGGCAATCGGGCACCGGTGTGGGATTCCCTCGCCCTCGTGATGAACAGCCTGGGCGGCGGTCTCACCGCCTCCGTCGTCGTGCCCGGTCTGCTCATCGGCCTGCTCCTGTTCTTCAAGCGCCCGTGGGCCGCGGGCTTCGCCCTCGCGGTAACCGTGGTCTCCGGTGCCGCCGTGCACCTCCTCAAGTGGCTGTTCGGCCGGGCCCGCCCGGTCGAGCTCGACGATCTGTTGGTCAGCGTTGATTTCGGGTCGTTCCCCTCCGGCCATGTCGCCAATGCGGCGACGCTGGCGATAATCCTGGCGCTGCTCTTCCGGTTCTGGTGGGTGTGGCTGGCCGGGGCGCTGTACACGGCGCTGATGATGCTCAGCCGCATCTACCTGGGCGCTCACTGGCTGACCGATACCGTCGGGGCGGCACTGCTCGGCATCGGGATCGCGGTGGCGGTCTGGGCTCCCCTGGCCGTGACACTCGATCGCGAACGCCGACGCAGCCGCGCGTCGCATCCGTGGCGCACGTTCCACGACCGGTACGTCGTCGAGACGTGGGAACGCAATGCCCGGTCCCGCCGCATGCTCCAAGTCACCGCGATCGCCTGCCTGGGTTTCGGCGCCGTCGTCTTCACGCTCACGCTGCTGAGTGTGCTGAGCGGCGGCGGCATCACCGCGATCGACCTCCCCGTGCAGGAGTGGCTGCTGGAAGCCCGGTCCCCCGTTCTGACGACCGTGATGGTGGTGCTGGCGGTCGTATTCGGGCCGGTCGCGCTGCCCCTGATCGTGCTGGTCGTGTGCGTCGGCTGGGGTCTTCTCACCCGGCACGCCTGGCGCCCGCTGCTGCTCGCCGGTGCCATGGCAACCGGGGTGGTGCTGGCCCAGGTCATCGGACGCACGGTCGGCCGCGAGCGGCCGCCGATCGGCCTGATGCTGTACGGCACGGACCTCACGTTCTCGTTCCCCTCCGGTCACGTGCTGGGTGCATCCGATTTCCTGCTGGTGACCGCCTACCTTCTGCTCTCGCGCCGTTGCAGCATGCGGGCCACCGCCCTCGGCCTCAGCATCGCCGTGGTCGGCATCGTGCTGGCGGCCCTCAGCCGCCTGTACCTCGGCTACCACTGGACCACGGATGCCCTGGCCTCCGTTTCGATCTCCCTGGTGGTGGTGGGCTGCGTGATCACGGTCGACACCTGGCGCACCGGGCGGGTGGTCGAACCCGCGGAGCGCGGCTAGCCGGGGACGCTCTGCGGCGTCCGCTCGCCGCTCGTGATGCGTTCCGCCCCGGCGTAGATCACCATGGAGTCGCCGCGCAAAAACCCGACCACCGTCATGCCTACCTCGTCCGCGAACTCGGCGGCCAGCGACGACGGCGCCGACACGGCGGCGAGCACCGGAATCCCGGCCATCAGCGCCTTCTGCGCCAGTTCGAAGCTCGCCCGGCTCGACACCATCAGCACCGTGCCGGTGAGCGGAAGCAGGTCTTCCTTCAGCGCCCAGCCGATGACCTTGTCGACCGCGTTGTGGCGGCCGACGTCTTCGCGCAGCACCAGCATCCGCCCGGTGGTCCCGTCGAAGAGGGCGGCCGCATGGATGCCGCCGGTCTTCTCGAAAACGTCCTGGGCGGCGCGCAAGACCTCGGGAAAGCTCGTCAGGAGCTCTGCGTCGACCTGAAGCGGGTCAGCCGTCACCGGGAACGCCGACTTCGTGCGCACGGCGTCGATGCTGGCCTTGCCGCAGAGCCCGCAGGAACTGGTCGTCAGGAACGATCGCTCCAGGCTCGGGTCGGGCGGTGTGACCCCGGGCGCGAGCGACACGTCGAGCACGTTGTAGGTGTTCACGCCCTCGACGGTGGCGCCGGCGCAGTACCGGGCCGTGGAAAAGTGCTCGCCCCGGGTGATGACGCCCTCCGACACCAGGAACCCGGCGGCGAGGTCGAAATCGTTGCCGGGGGTTCGCATGGTGACGGCGAGGGAACGGCCGTTCACGCGGATCTCGAGTGGCTCTTCGACCGCCAGCACGTCTTCCCGGCTGGTGGGATTCTCGCCCGCCGTCAGTCGCACGACCTTGCGCCTGGCCGTGATCCTGCTCATCTGGATTCACCCACCGATGTACGACATTTCGATTCTCTTCTTGCCGGATGCGCGCAGCCGGCCGGTCTCGGCGCTGCGCAGCTCCGAGTAGCGGTCCGTGCGCTCGCGCCAGATCTGCTTCAGCACCTCAGCCAGCTGCTCATCGGTGCAACCGCCGCGCATCAGGGCACGCAGGTCGTGCCCCTCGGTCGCGAACAGGCAGGTGAACAGCTTGCCGTCGGTGGAGACCCGCGCCCGCGAGCAGGAATGGCAGAACGACTGGGTGACACTGGAGATCACGCCGATCTCCCCCTCGCCGTCGCGGTAGCGCCACCGGCGGCTGGTCTCACCGGTGTTGTTGGGGGCCGCCTCCTCAAGAGGCAGTTCAGCGTTGATGCGGGCCACGACCTCGGCCGAGGGCACCACGTCACCCATCTCCCAGCCGTTGCTCGAGCCCACGTCCATGAACTCGATGAACCGGAGGATGTACGGGGTGCCTTTGAAGTGGCGCGCCATGGCAACGATGTCCTGATCGTTCTGCCCGCGCTTGAGCACCATGTTGATCTTGATCGGGCCGAGCCCGACCGAGTGGGCCACGTCCAGGCTGTTCAACACCTTGGCGACCGGGAACTTCACGTCGTTCATGGCCCGGAACGTGGCATCGTCGAGCGAATCCAGCGACACCGTGACGCGCTTCAGCCCGGCGTCCTTCAGAGCCCGGGCCTTCAGCGCCAGCACCGAACCGTTGGTGGTCATCGCGATATCGATCGGGCGGCCGTCCGGGGTGCGAAGCGCCGCCAGCATCGCCACCAGTTCCTCGATCCCTTTGCGCAGCAGCGGCTCACCGCCGGTGAGGCGGATCTTCTCGACCCCGTGCGCCACGCTGATCCGCGCCAGCCGGGTCATCTCTTCGAAGGAGAGCAGTTCGTCGCGTTCCATGAAAGCGAAGTCCTTGCCGAAGACCTCTTTGGGCATGCAGTACACGCAGCGGAAGTTGCAGCGGTCGGTGACCGAGATGCGCAGATCGTGCAGCGGGCGTTGGAACTGATCAATCATGACTCCACACTAACCGCCGCCCTTCGCGGCAACAGTCCTTCGGGACGGTGACAAATGCCCGGCCGCAGCAGAACAGGACAGCCGGCCGGGGCGAACCGCCGGCCGGCTGTCCTGTTACTGGTCGAACGCGCTTACTTGATGTACTGGTTCGGGTTCAGCACGTATTTGATCGACTTGCCGGCGTCGAACTCGGCGTAGCCGCGCGGGGCATCGTCCAGGCTGATCGCCTGAGCGTTGACGGCCTTCGCGATCTGCACCTTGTCGTGCAGGATCGCCATCATCAGCGAACGGTTGTACTTCATCACCGGGGTCTGACCGGTAGCGAAGGACAGGGACTTGGCCCAGCCGAGGCCCAGCCGGATGGACAGCGAGCCGACCTTCGCCGCCTCGTCGACCCCGCCCGGGTCACCCGTGACGTAGAGGCCCGGGATGCCCAGGCCACCACCGGCGGCCGTGACCGTCATCAGCGAGTTCAGCACCGTGGCCGGACGCTCCGTTCCGGCATCCTTGCCGTGGCCGCGGGCCTCGAAGCCGACCGCGTCCACGCCGCAGTCGACCTCGGGCACACCCAGGATCTGCTCGATCTGATCCTGCGGTTCGCCCTTCCGCAGGTCGATGGTCTCGCAGCCGAAGCTGCGGGCCTGCGCCAGCCGCTCCTCATTGAGGTCGGCGACGATGACGACGGCGGCCCCGAGCAGCTGAGCGGATGCCGCCGCGGCCAGACCCACCGGGCCCGCTCCGGCGATGTAGACGGTCGATCCGACCCCGACGCCCGCGCTGAACGCTCCGTGGAAGCCGGTCGGGAAGATGTCCGAGAGCATGGTGAGGTCCATGATCTTCTCCAGCGCCTGGTCCCGGTCCGGGAACTTCAGGAGGTTCCAGTCCGCGTACGGCACCAGCACGTACTCGGCCTGGCCGCCGACCCAACCGCCCATGTCGACGTAGCCGTAGGCGCTGCCCGGGCGGTCGGGGTTGACGTTGAGACAGATTCCGGTTTTGCGCTCCTTACAGTTGCGGCACCGGCCGCAGGAGATGTTGAACGGCACCGAGACGATGTCGCCGACCTTGATGAACTCGACGTCGGGTCCGCATTCGACCACCTCGCCGGTGATCTCGTGGCCGAGGACGAGGTCCGACGGCGCGGTCGTGCGCCCGCGAACCATGTGCTGGTCCGAGCCGCAGATGTTGGTGGTGACCGTGCGGAGGATGACCCCGTGCGGCACCTTGCGGCCCACGTTCGCCGGGTTGACACCCGGTCCGTCCTTCAGCTCGAAGGTCGGGTAGTCGATGTCGATGACCTCGACGACGCCCGGGCTCTTGTAGGCAACTGCTCTGTTCCCAGTCATGAAGTACCTTCCTAGTTCCTGTTTGCTTCCCTCACAGCGAGACCCGTCGGGCCGCGCGAGACTGCATCGAAATTTCTAGTTGGTGCCTGTTTCTCCTCTAGAGGACTACATCGCGGCCTGAAATTCAAGGGGTGTGCTCAGATGACCGTTTTGGGTACACACCGGGCGCTGCCAACGCCTACCTTGGAAGCATGGCCATTCCCCCTCTTGTCGAGCCGATCGCCCGCCTGAGCGGCGCCGAATCTGTTCGCACCGCCCGCCAACGCCGTCTGCCCCAGCTCAACGAGCTCGGCCAGCGTCGCCTCGCCAACGCCCGGGTGCTCGTGCTCGGCGCCGGCGGGCTGGGGTCCCCCGCGCTCATCTACCTGGCCGCGGCCGGCGTGGGAACGATCGGCATCGTCGACGGCGACGACGTCGAACCCAGCAACCTGCAACGCCAGATCGTGCACGGCCAGGCGGATGTCGGACGCCCCAAGGTGGCCAGCGCCGCCGAATCGATCGCCCAGATCGCGCCGGAGGCCGTGGTCGTGCAGCACGCCGAACGGCTCGACGCCGGCAACGCCGCCGCGATCATCGGCGGTTACGACGTGGTCATCGACGGCACCGACAACTTCCCCACCCGTTTCCTGGTCAACGACACCTGCGCGGCCCTGGGCCTGCCACTGGTCTGGGCATCCGTTCTCCGTTTCGACGCCCAGCTGTCGGTGTTCTGGGCCACCCCACCGGCCGAGAGCGGCCTCACCGGGGTGCACCTGCGTGACCTGTTCCCGACCCCGCCCACAGAGGGTGAGGTGCCCAACTGCGCCGAAGCCGGCGTGCTCGGCGCGCTCTGCGGCCAGGTGGGCTCGCTGATGGCCACCGAGGCGATCAAGCTGATCGCCGGTATCGGCGCTCCGCTGATCGGGCGCGTGCTCGTGATCGACGCGCTCTCGGGCCGTTTCACCGAGGTGCCCCTGATCGGCACCGGCATCGCCGCCGCCGACCCGAACCCGGCAGCGACCCTCGCCGCCGCCCGCGGCTCCGCTCAGGCCGCCGCCGCTGGGGCCTGGCCGACGCTCACCCCGGTGGAGCTCGTGGCCCGGCTCACTGCCCGCGCCGAGGGAACCGACCCGTTCGTGCTGGTCGACGTGCGCGAGCCCGACGAGCACGCCGAGAGCGCCATCCCGGATGCCGTCCTGCTGCCTCTCGGCGACCTGCTCACCGAGGCCGGAATGGCCACCCTGCCGCGGGACGTGCCGCTGGTGCTGCACTGCCATCTGGGGCCGCGGGCCGAACGCGCCGCTATGGCCCTGGACGCGGCCGGCTTCACCGGCCTCACCCTGCTCGCCGGCGGGATCGTCGCTTGGGACGTTGCCGTCGCCGCACGCACCGCTCCCGGCCGCGGCAGCAAGTGGGCCGGCGACGCCGTGTCCAACGAATCGACGACCACAGCGGGGAACTGACCATGACGGGGAACACGCACGAGCACACCCACGAGCACGACGCCGACGCTTGCGCCGTACCGGTCTCGGCCCGCAGCGTCGCCGACCAGCTCTCCTTCGTGCTCGCCGCGGTCGCCCCGCTGCCGCCCGTGCTGGTCTCGCTTGACGAGGCGCTGGGCCTGATGCTGGCCGAGGATGTTCGGAGCGCCACGGACACACCTCCCTTCGACAACTCGGCCATGGACGGCTATGCCGTCCGGCGCGCCGACCTGCTGCAGGCCTCCGCCGAGCACCCGGTGACGCTGCCGGTGGTCGCTGACCTCGCGGCCGGAACCAGCCAGAACCCGCACCTGGAGACCGGGCAGGTGGCCCGGATCATGACGGGGGCGCCGCTCCCGGACGGGGCGGATGCCGTGGTTCCGATCGAAGACACCGATCAGGGCATCGACACGGTCACCGTCGTGCGGGCGCCGCAGCCGGCAGCGCACATCCGTCGCGCCGGCGAAGACGCCCACGCCGGCGACACCGTGCTCACCCGCGGCTCGGTGCTCTGGCCGACCCGGGTTGCCGCGGCCGCCAGCGCCGGAACCTCGTCGCTCCGGGCGCACCCGGCTCCGCGCGTGGCCGTGATCTCCACCGGGAGCGAGCTCGTCACCCCCGGCGAACCCACCCGGCGCGGCCAGATCCCCGACTCCAACTCCTACCTCCTCGCGTCGGCCGTCACCGCGGCCGGCGGGGTGCCGATCCGGCTCGGCGCGGTTCCCGACGACGAGAACACGCTCCGCAGCCTGCTGGCCAGCCTCGCCGGCACGGTCGACGCCATCGTGCTCTCCGGCGGGGTGAGCGTCGGCGCTTACGACATCGTCAAGGCCGTGCTCGCCCCGCTCGGCACCGTACGGTTCGGGCCGGTCAAGATGCAGCCGGGCAAGCCTCAGGGTTTCGGCCGCTGGCCGGCCGACGACAATGCAGTCGAGGGACCGCTCATCTTCGCCCTCCCCGGCAACCCGGTCAGCGCCTTCGTGTCGTTCGAGGTGTTCGTGCGGCCGGCCCTGCGCCGCCTCGGCGGGCACATCGAGCTCTTTCGCCCCACGATCTCGGCGACCGCCGGGGAGAGCTGGGACTCCCCACCCGGCCGTGCCCAGTACATGCCGGTGACCCTCGAGGGCGTGGGAATCCGCAGGGTGGTCCGCCGGTCCGCCGCGGGCGGGTCGGGATCCCACCTCGTCGCCGGGCTTGCTCAGGCCGTCGGGCTGGCCATCGTGCCGGAAAACGTGACGCGGATTGCCGAGGGCGACCGCGTCACTGTCATGCTGTTGACATGAGCATCCGCGACCTGTCCGCACACCCCTTCACGCATCTCGACTCTTCCGGCCAGGCCCGCATGGTCGACGTCACCGAGAAGCAGCCCACCGTGCGCAGCGCCACCGCCGCCGGCTTCGTGGCCTGCGGCCCGACGGTCATCGCGGCCCTTCGCGACGGCAGCACCCCCAAGGGCGATGTGCTCGCCGTGGCCCGCATCGCCGGCATCCAGGGTGCCAAGAAGTGCGCCGACCTGCTCCCCCTCGCGCATGTGATCGGGGTGCACGGCGCCGCCGTCGACCTCGTCATCGAAAACACCGGGGTGCGCGTCACGGCCACCGTGCGCACGGCCGACCGCACCGGCGTCGAGATGGAGGCCCTGACCGCCGTGTCGGTCGCCGCCCTCGCCGTGGTCGATATGGTCAAAGGCCTCGACAAGTCCGTTTGGATCGAGAACGTGCGCCTCATCACGAAGACCGGAGGGAAGTCCGGCGACTGGCACCGCCCGAACGAGTAGCGATGACCCGAGCAACCATGAGCGTCGATCTGATCGTGCTGGCGGGCGGGCGCGCCCGGCGCCTCGACGGCGCGGTCAAGCCCGCGGTCGAGGTGGCCGGGCGCACGCTGCTCTCCCGGGTGCTGGACGCCCGCGGTCTCGCCCGGAACGTTGTCGTGGTCGGGCCGGAGGAGGCTCGTGCGGCCGTCCCGGCCGACGACACGGCCGAGCTGACCTGGACGCTCGAAGATCCCCCGTTCGGCGGCCCGGTCGCCGGCATCGTGGCGGGACTCGCGGCACTCGAGCACGCGACCGCGTCCGGGCCTGCGGACTGGGTGCTCCTGTTGGCCTGCGACCTGCCATGGGCAGCGGATGCCGCCCGCCTACTGGTGCCGGCGGCGTCCGACCCGGGGCTGCCGGCATCCGTTCACGGCCTGCACCTGGTCGACGCGGGCGGCCGCGCGCAGTGGCTCGCGGGGATCTACCGTCTGGCGCCGCTGCGGGCGGCCGCGCACCGGATCGGCGCCGACGCCCACGGCGCCAGCATGCGCGGACTGCTGGCCCCGCTCGAGCTGCGGGGCGTCCGCGACCAGAACGGCGAGGGGAGCGACGTGGACACATGGCAGGATGTGGAGAGGAGTTCCGCACTGCTGACCAGCACCCCACCGCGGAGCACCCCACCGCGGAGCAATCCGACCGCGGAGCAATCCGATGAGGAGTGATACCCAATGAGCGCCTCGACCCCGCTTCCCCCTGAGGCTCTCGACGAGTGGCTGGTGGCCCTCGCCGCCGCACTCGGCCTGGATCCGGCCGACATCCCCGTGGGCACGCTGCTCGACGTGGCCCGCGACGTGGCCCACAACGTGGCCCGGCCCGCCGCCCCGCTGAGCACGTTCCTGGTCGGTCTGGCCGCCGCCCGGAACGGCGGCACACCCGCCGCCATCGAGGCCGCCAGTGCGCTGGCCACCCGGCTCGCCCTCACCTGGCCGCCGGACCAGCCGGAGGCGACACGCTGATGGCGACCATCCGTTTCTTCGCCGCGGCAGCCGAATCCGCCGCCGCCGACGCGGCCGCGGTCGATGCCGCCACCATCGGCGACTTGCGCGCCCAGCTCACCAGCCTCTACGGCGACGAGTTCGAGCGCATCCTCGGCCGGTGCTCCCTGCTCGTGAACGGCACACGGGCGACGGATGACACGGTGCCGCTCTCCGGCAGCGACACCGTCGACGTGCTGCCGCCCTTCGCCGGCGGCTGACGCCCGCCGATTTCGGTTCTGTTCGACCGAATCATTTTTCACGGCGTTCACGCGTTGTCGCATTTCCGCTGCACCGCGAGGGTGGAAGCTACGCGGGCCTGGTGCCCGGCAGCAACCAGCCGAGGAAGTCCATGTCAGTCGAAACGTCCCCGCAGTTCGCCTCGAAACTCAAACCGGATCTGTCCAACTGGGACCCGGAGAATGACGAGACCTGGGATCCGGGGCTCGCCTGGCGCACCCTGTGGATCACCACCTTCAGCCTGACTCTGAGCTTCGCGGCCTGGTACCTCGTCAGCGCGATCGCCCCGCGTCTGAACGACATCGGCTACTCCCTCGCACCCAGCCAGCTGTACTGGCTCGTCGCCCTCCCCGGGCTCGCCGGCGGCCTGCTGCGCCTGGTCTTCATGTTCCTGCCGCCGATGATGGGCACCCGCAACCTCGTCGCCATGTCGTCGGCCCTGCTCGTGATCCCGATGCTCGGCTGGACCCTCGCCGCCCGGGACACGTCCACGCCGTACTGGGTGCTGCTCTCCCTGGCGTTCGCGGCCGGCATCGGTGGCGGAACCTTCTCCGGTTTCATGGCATCGACCAGCTACTTCTTCCCCAAACGCCTCGCCGGAACGGCTCTGGGCCTGCAGGCAGGCCTCGGCAACTTCGGCATCGGCCTGATGCAGCTGATCCTGCCCTGGGTCGTCGGATTCGGTCTGCTCGGCACCGCCGCCCTCACCCCCCAGAGCAGTGCCGAAGGTGACCTCGTCTGGCTGCACAACGGTGGGCTGGTGCTCATCCCCTGGGCTCTGCTTGCCATCGTCCTGGCGGTGATGTACCTGCGCCGGGTGCCGATCACGGCGAACTTCCGCCAGCAGATGGACATCTTCGGGGTCAAGCACACCTGGATCATGACCGCCATCTACCTGATGAGCTTCGGCGCCTACAGTGGCCTCGCCGCCCAGATGGGCCTGATCATCCTCGACGTCTACGGCAACTTCCCGGATGCCCCGAACCCGCTGGCCTTCGCATTCATCGGCCCCGTCCTCGGCGCCCTGGTGCGGGCGGCGAGCGGCCCGTTCTGCGACAGGTGGGGCGGCGCGATCTTCACGTTCATCGGTGGCCTCGGCATGGTGGCGGGAACTGCCCTCACCGCCTTCTTCCTCACGCCGACCAGCGTGGACGAGTTCTGGGGCTTCCTCACCGGCATGTTGATCATCTTCTTCTTCGCCGGGCTGGCCAACGCCGGCACGTTCAAGCAGATGCCGATGATCTTCCCGAAGCGTCAGGCCGGCGGAGCCATCGCCTGGACCTCCGCCATCGCGGCCTTCGGACCGTTCGTCGTGGGCATCTCGCTCACCATGATCAGCCCGACCGCGTTCTTCGCCGGCTGCGCCGTGTTCTGCGTGTTCTGCACCTGGCTCGCCTGGTTCTACTACGCCCGCAAGGGTGCTCCCTTCCCCAGCTGATCGATCTGCCGGATCGGAGTACGATCCCCGCATGGAACAGCTGCACTTCACGATTCGGATCGACGCTCCGGTACACACCGTCTGGAGCACGATGCTGGACGCGTCGACCTACCGGGACTGGACCCGGGCGTTCCACGAGGGTTCCCACTACGTCGGAAGCTGGGCGGAGGGCAGCACGATCCGCTTCCTCGCCCCCGGCGAGGATGCTTCCCACAGCGGGCTGGTGGCCACGGTCGTCGAAAACCGGCCGGACGAGTTCATCTCCCTGGAAATCCGCGGTGCTGTCTCCCGGGGCATCGACGACATCACGAGCGCTCACGCGCGGCGGTTCGCGGGCGCGCACGAGGACTACTCCTTCAGCGAGTCCGACGGGGTGACCACACTCGTGGTAACCGTCGACACCGACGAGGAATTCACGGCCATGTTCGCTGCGGATTGGCCCCGCGCCCTCGCGCGGCTCGGGGAGCTCGCCGAGGAACGGGCCGCCACCGCCGACTAGCTGCCCGGGTCCTGCCAGCCGTGGGCGATGAAGGGTCGGACTGGGAGTTCCGAGCCCCGAACGGGGCGGAGCGAGTGGTCGATGCCCGATCCGCACCAGCGCTGCTGCCCACCCGGCGGGGCCTGTGGCCAACTCAGGAGATCCGTCCGGCCGGGCCGAACATCCACACTGGTTCCGCACTGATCCGTGGCGGCCGGTGCATGCCGGGCAACGGATGTCCTGAGTTGGCCACACACACACCCGCACACGCGCGCTCGCGCGACCGGGCCTAACCCACGGAAGAGTCAGGAGAGCCAGAATCTCCGCCGAGTGGGCCCGCGAGGTTGCCGCCGGCGTGGGCGCCGACAGCTCCGTGACCGACTGAGTTCAGGCCGGCTCAGTCGTCGTCTTCGCCCCCGGCGGGCGCCGGTGCTCCCCCGACCTCGGACCAGACGGCCGCCGCACCGCTGTGACCGATGAGCACGGCCTGCACGATGGTTCCCGTGGCGGCGACCAGCGCGGCCACGGCCAGCACGATGGCCACCCACTTCGGGGCGCGGGCGACGGATGTCCGGCCGCCGACCTCCCGGTAGTTCCACCAGAGTAGAACGGCGGCGACCACGACCAGGGCGGCAACCCAGGGCAGCAGCCCGTCGGCCAGCTCGGAGTGGGTCTCGACCAGCGCGGTCTCGGTGACCCGCTCTCTCAGCGCCTCCCCGGATTCGCGCGCCAGCGGCACGAGAACGAGTGCGGCCAATGCGAGGATCAGCGGCAGGAACTTCGCCCACCGGCGAAACCGGGGCCAGAGGGCCGCGACGACGACGAGGGCGGCCGTGGGAACGACGACCGCGGTCGCGTGCACCACGAGGGGGTGCACAGGCAAACCGAAGATGGTGTCGAGCAGCGCATCGAACATGTGTCTCCCTCTGGGGCATCCTCAGGCACGAAAGTGGACCCGCACTGGCAATGCTAGGCACCGGAGCGGAACCCCGCCATTCAGCGCAGGCTTCGCTTACCACCCCGAGTGCGGCGGGATCAAGACGCCCTCGATCGCCTGCAGGCGGCCTGGCGTGCGCGCGGGCTAGCCCTTCGGGCAGCCCAGGTGCCGGCGGCCTGCATCATCCGTTGCCCCTGCGACCCGCTCCCCCGGCTGCATATGGCGGCTGCGGCTCGCGCACCGGCGTCGACGTCCCTGGGATCTTCGGCTAGCGGCGGCCGCCCACCTTTTCGCGGGTGTCCCTCGGTAGTTCGCTCTTCTCCCAGCCACGGCGGGCCTTCTGGGAGTCCGCACCGCGGTGGCCGTCCCGCGAGCGGTAGACGATGTAGGGACGCACGAAGTAGCCGAGCGGCGCCGAGAATACATGCACCAGTCGGGTGAAGGGCCACAGCAGGAAGAGCATCGTGGCGGAGAGCACGTGCAGTTGGAAGAAGAACGGCACGTCGCTCATCAGCGCCGGGTCCGGCTGAAAGGCGTACAGGCTGCGGATCCACGGCGAGATCGACCCACGGTAGTCGTAGCCGGCGCCGAGCACCTGGTAGAGCACGGTCGCCGTCGTGCCGAAGGCGATGGTGCCGGCGAGGAACAGGTACATGACCTTGTCCATCACGGTCGTGACCAGCTTGACCCGGGCGACCAGGCGGCGACGGATCAGCAGGATGGCGAGGCCGGCGATGGTCAGCACCGCGGCGACGCTGCCCAGCCAGGTGGCCCCGAGGTGGTAGATGTGCTCGGTGACGCCAAAGAACTCGAGCCACGGTTTGGGGATGAAGAGTCCGACAATGTGACCGCCGAAGACCATCAGGATGCCGTAGTGGAACATGGGCGAGCCCCAGCGGAGCCACTTGTTCTCATAGGTCTGGCTCGACCGTGAGGTCCAGCCGAACTGGTCGAACCGGTAGCGCAGAAGGTGACCGACGATGAAGACCCCGGCGGCGGCGTAGGGGAACGCCACCCAAAGCAGAATGTCGAGCGGATTCATACCCGTACTTCCTCGCTGTTCGCGCCGGACGGCGAGAACGGTTTGAGATTGCCCAGGAAGGTCATGCCGACCGTCTCGGTCGGCGGACCCTCGTTCACCAGGTTGAGGTAACGCTGACGCGTCTCCTCGTCGATCTTCGGGAGAGACAGGGAGACCGCCTCCACAATGTGCGCGTAGGGGCTCGGCACGGCCTCGAGTGCCATGCGGAGCACCTCGATCCCGTCGCGGTGCGCGGCGAGCAGTTCCTGGGCGATCGGCGAGTCGCTCCGCGCGGAGAATTCGAGCACCATCGGCAGGTAGTCGGGCAGTTCGTCGGCGGCGACCTCCCAGCCCGCGGCACGGTAGGCCTCGACGAAGCGCACGAGCGCCATGCCGCGGCGACGGGTGTCCCCCGCCGCGTAGTAGCTCAGGTACGGGCAGCACTTGCGCTTGAGGTCGAAAGTGGCCGTGAAGTGGATTTCCAACTCCTGCTGCGTCATCGCATCCGCTTTCGTCAGGAACGCCTCGAAGGCGTGGCGGAGCGGATCCGGCAGCAACGCCACCGACGCGGCGACAGCACCGAAACGGGCCCGTCGCTCCTGGCTGGGGTAATCCAGCAGAATGGATGCCGCCATGTGCGCCATCCGGCCGTCCTCCGCGGACAGAGGCAGCGCCGTGACCTTGCGGGTCGGGAGCTTCGGCAGCCTCACGCGGGACTCCCGGAGGCCTTCGGCGGGAACATGCCCTCCGGCACGCCGCCGCCGGTCCAGTTGAGCAGGTTGACCCGGCCGGGCGTGGTGGGCTTCGTGGGTTCGGAGCCCTTGCCGACCATCTCGTTGTAGTTGTCGACGGTCGCGTTCAGCGGCATCCCGGGGGTCTTGCCATAGGGGCCGGCCGCCGTGGCGACGCTGGGGCCACCCATACCGGGGCCGCCGTCGGTGTCGAGCGAGCAGGCGAGTTCCTCAAGCTCACGCGCCGTCTCGACGTGCGCCTTGGGGATGACGTAGCGATCCTCGTACTTGGCGATGGCCAGCAGGCGGTACATGGCCTCGATCTCGGGACCGGTCATGCCGACCGCTTCCGGGATCGACTCGTCGCGGTCGCGGCCCAGGTTGATGTCGCGCATGTACGACCTCATGGCGGCGAGCTTCCGCAGCGAGGACTCGACGGGAACGACGTCTCCGGCCGAGAACAGTCCGGCGAGGTATTCCACCGGGATGCGGAGCTTGTCGATGGCGGCGAACAGGGTGCGGGCATCCTCACCGTCGTTGTTGGTGGTCGAGATGACGTCGACCACCGGGGACAGCGGGGGGATGTACCAGACCATCGGCATGGTGCGGTACTCCGGATGCAGCGGCAGAGCCACCCTGTACTCGGAGATGAGCTTGTAGATCGGGCTATTCTGGGCCGCGAGGATCCAGTCGTCCTCCATGCCTTCGGCCTTCGCCGCGGCGATGACCTCAGGGTCGAACGGGTCGAGGAAGCAGGCGCGCTGGGCATCCAGCAGGTCGTGCTCGTTCTCGACCGAGGCCTGCGCGAGGACCGCGTCGGCGTCGTAGAGCATCAGGCCGAGGTAGCGCAGCCGGCCGACGCAGGTCTCCGAGCAGATCGTGGGCTTGCCCTGCTCGATCAACGGGTAGCAGAGCGTGCACTTCTCGGCCTTACCCGTCTTGTGGTTGAAGTAGACCTTCTTGTACGGGCAGGCGGAGACGCACATGCGCCAGCCGCGGCATCCGTCTTCGTCGACGAGGACGATACCGTCCTCCTCGCGCTTGTACATGGCGCCCGAGGGGCAGGCCGCGACGCAGGCGGGGTTCAGGCAGTGCTCGCAGATGCGCGGCAGGTAGAACATGAAGGTGTTCTCGAACTCCATCTTCACGTGCTCGCTCATGGTGGCGAGGATGGGGTCGTCTGCCGCCGTCTCCTGCGAGCCGCCGAGGTCGTCGTCCCAGTTGCCGGACCACTTGATGTCCATGTTCTGGCCGGTGAGCAGCGACTTGGGCCGGGCGACGGGGCTTTCCGTGCTCAGCGGAGCCTTGGTCAGCATGTCGTAGTCGTAGGTCCACGGCTCGTAGTAGTCGTCGATGACCGGGAGGTCGGGGTTGTTGAAGATGGTGGCGAGACGCTTGATGCGGCCACCGGAGCGCAGTTTCAGGCGTCCGCGCTTGTTGCGCTGCCAGCCGCCCTTCCACTTGTCCTGGTCTTCGTAGCGGCGCGGGTAGCCGACGCCGGGCTTGGTCTCCACGTTGTTGAACCAGACGTATTCGACGCCGGTGCGGTTGGTCCACACCTGCTTACAGGTGACCGAACAGGTGTGGCACCCGATGCACTTGTCGAGATTCATGATCATCGACATCTGAGCCATTACGCGCATTTAGTACTCAACCTCCTGGCTGCGTCGACGGATCACGGTGACCTCGTCGCGTTGGTTCCCGGTCGGGCCGAGGTAATTGAAGGCGAAGGACAGCTGGGCGTAGCCACCGATCAGGTGACTCGGTTTCAGCAGGATTCGGGTGAGCGAGTTGTTCGTGCCGCCGCGCATGCCACTCGTCTCGGCGATCGGCACGTTGATGGTGCGGTCCTTCGCGTGGTACATGTACACGGTGCCCTCGGGCATCCGGTGCGAGACGACCGCACGGGCCACGACGACGCCGTTGCGGTTGTAGGACTCGATCCATTCGTTGTCACGCACGCCGATCTTATCGGCGTCCTGCGGTGACATCCAGATGGTGGGCCCGCCGCGGGACAGCGACAGCATCATCAGGTTGTCCTGGTACTCGGAGTGAATCGACCACTTGGAGTGCGGGGTGAGGTAGCGCACGGCCACCTCGGCCCGTCCCTTCGAGCCGGTCGCGCCGGTGGACGAGGTCGACCCGACGATGGAATCATCGAACAGGCGGTGCATGTCCAGCGGCGGCCGGAAGATCGGCATGGTCTCCCCCAGCTCGATCATCCAGTCGTGGTCGAGGTAGAAGTGTTGCCTCCCGGTGAGGGTGTGCCAGGGCTTGAGGTGCTCCACGTTGATCGTGAACGCGCTGTAGCGTCGGCCGCCGTGCTCGCTGCCGGACCACTCCGGGGAGGTGAGCACCGGGACCGGGGCACCCTGCACATCCGGGTAGGAGAAGCGACGGCCCTCGTTGTCGCTGGCCAGGTGCGCCAACTTCTGGCCGGTGCGCTCCTCCATCCTGCGGAAGCCTTGCGTACCGAGCCGTCCGTTGGTGGTGCCGGAGAGCGCGAGCACCATTTCGCAGGCCTGGATGGCGGTCTTCAGCTGCGGCCGCCCGGCGGCGGGGCCGCTCTCGACGAGCCCGTTCTTCTTCGCCAGGTAGGCCACCTCGACGTCGGGGTTGAACTTGACGCCCTTGGTCATCATGCCGAGCTTCTCGGTCAGCGGGCCGAGGGCACCGAGCCGGGCGGCGAAGGCCGGGTAGTCGCGTTCGACCACGACCAGTTTGGGCATGGTCACGCCGGGCACCAGCACCTGGTCGTATTCGACGATGCCGTGCGGGGCGCTCATCGCATCCGGGGTGTCGTGCAGCAGCGGAACGGCGACCAGGTCCTTCCGCACCCCGAGGTGCTCCACGGACATCTCAGAGATCTTCTCCGCGAGGATGTGGAAGATGTCGAAGTCGGTCTTCGCCTGCCACGGCGGGGCGATCGCCGGGTTGAACGAGTGGATGAAGGGGTGCATGTCGGTGGTCGACAGGTCGTTCTTCTCGTACCAGGTGGCCGGCGGCAGCACCACGTCGCTGAAGATGGTGGTGCTCGTCATGCGGAAGTCGCTGGTGACCATCAGGTCAAGCTTGCCCTCGGGGGCGGTCTCGTGCCACTTCATGGTCTTCGGGCGCTTCTCGGGCGGCGATTCGGGGGCGCGCACGGCGTTCTTGGTGCCCAGCAGGTGCTTCAGGAAGTACTCGTTGCCCTTGCCGGACGAGCCGATCACGTTGGCCCGCCACACGTCGAGGATGCGCGGGAAGTTCTCCGGCGCATCCGGGTCCTCGAT
The DNA here is from genome assembly GCF_002929655.1 of Cryobacterium sp. M23. Taxonomy (NCBI): domain Bacteria; kingdom Bacillati; phylum Actinomycetota; class Actinomycetes; order Micrococcales; family Microbacteriaceae; genus Cryobacterium; species Cryobacterium sp. M23. Next base: position 53,118 of record NZ_PJJV01000063.1, on the reverse strand, counting down.
GGCGTACTCGAGGGTGCCGTCGCCGAGGGACTCGACCACGTACTGGGCCGGGTCGACGCCCGCCCGGACCGCGTCGTCGACGAGGTCGAGCGAGTTGCGGTTGAAGGTGGGGTAGCCGGGCATCCAGCCGCGCTTGGTCGACTCGACCAGGCAGTCCGCGGTGGTGCGGCCGGCGAAGGTGCCTGCGCCGAGCGGGCTGGACAGGGTGTCGGCGGCGAGGCCGTCGTAGCGCCACTGGTCGGTGGCGAGGTAGAAGAAGCCCGTGCCGATCATCTGGCGGGGCGGGCGCACCCAGTCCAGGCCGAACGCGTACTGGCCGTAGCCGGTGAGCGGGCGCACCTTCTCCTGGCCGACGTAGTGAGCCCAGCCGCCACCGTTGACGCCCTGGCAGCCGGTCATGGTGGTCAGTGCCAGGAAGGCCCGGTAGATGGTGTCGGAATGGAACCAGTGGTTGGTTCCGGCACCCATCAGGATCATCGAGCGTCCATTGGAGTCTTCGGCGTTCTGCGCGAACTCGCGGCCGATGCGTTCGGCAGCCTGCATCGGCACCGAGGTGATGCCCTCCTGCCAGGCAGGGGTACCGGGTGAGGTGGCGTCGTCGTAGCCGGTGGGCCAGACACCGGGCAGGCCGGGCCGGCCGACGCCGTACTGCGCGAGCAGCAGGTCGAACACGGTGGTGACCAGCTGGCCGGCCACCATCCGCACGGGTACGCCGCGACGGATGATGCCCGCACCGCCCGCGTGCTGCTCTCCGATCTCGTCGGTCTCCGGAGCAACGTCGAACCGGGGCATGTCGATGGCGACGGACGCCTGGTCGTAGTCGGGTGCGTCGGCGATGGACAGGAGCGGGTCGACACCCTCGAGGTCGAGGTTCCATTTGCCGACGTCGGTCTCGGAGAAACGGTGCCCGATCGAACCGTTGGGCACGACGACCTCGCCGTCGTGGCCCAGAAGCACCGGCTTGAACGCGGCGCTGGCGACCGTCGGGGCCAGGCCGGGCAGGGCATCCGCGGTCACGAACTTGCCGGGCACGTACGCGTCGCCGCGCCTGGTGAGGCTGATCAGGTAGGCGGAGTCGCTGTAACGCTTCATGTAGTCGACGAAGCGGGGCGTGCGGCGGTCGACCAGGAATTCCTTGAGCACGACGTGGCCCATGGCCAGCGCGAGCGCGCCGTCGGTGCCGGGGTGCACGGCCAGCCACTCGTCGGCGAACTTGGAGTTGTCGGCGTAGTCGGGCGAGACGGTGATGACCTTCTGGCCCTTGTAGCGGGCCTCGACCATGAAGTGCGCGTCGGGCGTGCGGGTGACCGGCACGTTGGAGCCCCACATGATCAGGTAGGAGGAGTTCCACCAGTCTGCCGATTCCGGCACGTCGGTCTGGTCGCCGAACACCTGCGGGGACGCCACGGGCAGGTCGGCGTACCAGTCGTAGAACGAGAGCATGGTGCCGCCGAGCATGGAGATGAACCGGTTGCCCACCCCCTGCGAGACGATCGACATGGCGGGGATCGGCGAGAAGCCGGCGATGCGGTCGGGGCCGTACTTCTTGATGGTGTGCACGTGGGCGGCGGCGACGATCTCGGACGCCTCGTCCCAGCTGGTGCGCACCAGGCCGCCCTTGCCGCGGGCGCTCTTGTAGGCGCGGGCGCTCTCGGGGTCGCCGGTGACCTCGGCCCAGGCGAGCACCGGGTCGCCGGTGCGGGCCTTCGCCGCACGGAACAGGTCAAGCAGCACGCCGCGCACGTAGGGGTACTTGACCCGGGTCGGCGAGTAGGTGTACCAGCTGAAGGCGGCGCCGCGGGGGCAGCCGCGGGGCTCGTATTCGGGTGAGTCGGGGCCGACGGAGGGATAGTCGGTCTGCTGGGTCTCCCAGGTGATGATGCCGTCCTTGACGTACACCTTCCAGGAGCAGGAGCCGGTGCAGTTCACGCCGTGGGTGGACCGCACCTCTTTGTCGTGGGTCCAGCGGTCGCGGTAGAACGAGTCGGCGTCGCGGCCGCCCGTAAGGAAGACGGATCGCAGGTCGGGTGAGGCCTTGCCTCGGCGCAGGAACCGCCCGAGCTTCAGGATCGTGTCGTCGATGGGGGCGTCGATGCCGGGCTTGGCCGGCCGGGTCTTAGCCGGCTTCGAGAAAGCCGAATTCTTGAGTGTTTTCACAACGTACCCCTTGCACTGCCCGGGGTCACCATGGTCGGCAACCACCCTCAGACTCCAGTCTCAGGGGTGGCGAAATTCGCTACAAGCCGGAAACGCCGTGATAAATGATTGCCGGCTTGGGCTGTTCCTCGGCGGTGGGTTCGGCGCCTGTTTCGACACCTGGGTCGGCGTCGGACCGGTGCAGGTCGAGGGTGCAGGTGTTCAGTTCGACCAGCGGGTGCAGCGCGTCGGCGCTCAGGGGTCCCTCGGTCCTTTCGAGCAGGGTTTTCAGCAGCCCGAAGTGCACCCGGCAGACCTCGGGGTGCGCCTTGACCATCTCGCTGTACGGGCATTCGTGCAGGTGCACTCGGTTGCCGTCGGCACCGTCGATCTCGAGCCGCGCGTCGAAGCCGGACTCGTCGAGGTGGTCGTCGAGGGCGTCCAGTTGCCGCTGCAGCGGCGAGTGGATGACGGCCTCGACCCGCAGCATCCGTCGCACCTGGTCACCGTGGCGACCGGCGGCTTCGGCCTTCGCGGCCCGGATGGAGCCGACGACGTGGTCCGGGCCGGCGGCGGCGCTGTACAACATCCGAGGCCGGCCCTTGGAGTCTTTGTTTTCCGGGTGACAGGTGACGAAACCGTCCCCGATCAGGCGCTGCAGGTGCTCCCGGGCCGTGTTGTGGTGCAGACCGGTGGCCTCGGCCAGGTCGCCCACCGTCATCGTTCCGCGCTGCTGCAGGAAGTACAGAAGCTGAATCCTGCTGAAGGACGCGAGCGTGCGGTAGCTCGACGAGGGGGAGGACGGCGTCACCTCCTAATCATCTCCTTATTTTCTGATTTCTCTGACTTTTCCGGGGACTGGACATGCGATTCGGACGAAATCCGACGCCGTGCTCTGCGTTCCGCGCGCTGCCCGGACCGGCGCAGCAGGCGCATCGCATTCACGATCACGATCAGTACGGATGCCTCATGCACGAGCATGCCGCCGAACATGCTCACGCCGCCGAACAGCACACCGGCCAGCAACAGCGCCACCGTGACCAGCGCGAGGGCCACGTTCTGGTGCATGACGCGCACCGTGCGGCGGGCCAGGTCGATGGCGGCGGGGAGCATCAGCAGGTTGTCACCCATCAGCGCGATGTCGGCGGTCTCGACCGCGACGGCCGAACCGGCCGCCGCCATCGCGATGCCGATGTCCGCCGTGGCCAGGGCCGGGGCGTCGTTGACGCCGTCTCCCACCATCGCCACGACGTGGCCGTCCCGCCGGAGCCCGGTGACGACGTCGAGCTTGTCCTCCGGCAGCAGCGACGACCGGATCTCGTCGATTCCGACGTGGGCACCCACGGCCTGCGCCACGAGCGGCCCGTCGCCGGTGAGCATGACGACCCGAACGATCCCCGCCTTGTGCAGCGCGTCCACCATGTCGGCGGCGTCGGGACGCACCTCGTCGGCCACGGCAAGGACACCGGCGACGACGCCGTCGAGCACGACGATCAGCGGCGTGCGCCCGTGGGCGGCGAGTTTCTCGGCCAGCGTCGTGGCGGCATCCGTGCCCGCTATCCGGTGGGCGCGGAGCAGGGCCGAATTGCCGATCAGCACGGTGCGGCCGGCCACCGCGGCGACGATGCCCTGCCCGGGCACCGACGTGATGTGTTCCGGCAGGCCGGTCACCTGGGCGCCCTGCGCGGCTTCGCGTGCGGCCTCCCGCGCGGCGGCCTGCACGATCGCTCCGGCCAGCGGATGCTCGGAGCCGGCCTCCGCCCGTGAAGCCCAGTCGAGCACCTCGGCACGGGTCAGAGCGGGGTTCAGCACCACGACATCCGTCAGGACCGGACGGCCCCGGGTGAGGGTGCCCGTCTTGTCGACCGCGACGACCGTGATCTTCGCGGCGGTCTCGAGGAACTCGCCGCCCTTGATCAGGATTCCGAGCTGCGCGGCGCGGCCGATCCCGGCAACGATCGCGACCGGGATGGAGATGACCAGGGCGCCGGGACACCCGATCACGAGCAGGGTCAGCGCCAGGAACACGTCGCCGGTCACCACGCCGACGATGATCGCGAGCACCAGGATGCCGGGGGTGTACCAGGCCGAGAACCGGTCCATGAAGACCTGGGTCGGGGCCGTGGCCTCCTGGGCCTCCTCGACCCGGTGCACGATGTGGGCCAGGGTGGTAGCCGCGCCGACCTCGGTGGCCAGCACCTGCAAGAAGCCGCCGGTCGAGACCGTGCCGGCGAAGACGCGGTCGCCGGCGCGCTTCTCGGCCGGGGAGGACTCGCCCGTGATGGAGGCCTCGTCGATCGTGCCCGTGCCCTGCTGCACGGTGCCGTCGACGGGCACCCGCGCGCCGTTCTTGACCAGGACGGTCTCCCCGGTCCGCACGGACCCGGCCAGGACCTCGAGCTGCTCGCCGTTCCGCAGCACGAGGGCGACGTCCGGGGCCAGGGCCACGAGCGCGGTCAGGGCGGAGCGGGTGCGGTTGAGGGTGGCCGTTTCGAGGGCATGCCCGATCGCGAACAGGAAGGTCACGGCGGCGGCCTCCCAGTATTCGCCGAGCACGATGGCGCCGACGGAGGCGACCGTGACAAGCAGGTCGATGCCCACGACCCGGGCGAGCAGTGCGCGCCCGGCGGTCCGCATGATCGGGAACCCGGCCACGACCGCGGCCGCCACCATCGCCGCGTCGGAGACAAGCGGCGGCACCGGCAGGAGGCCGAGCAGCCAGGCGGCGCCGATCAACGCGCCGGAAATGAGGGGAATCAGGTGGCGGCGCACGATGGTCATGTCACTCCCCCTGTCCGCCGGTCAGAACGCGGCCAGGTGGGCGGTGTAGCCGGCCTTGCCGACGGCGGCGATGAGGGCATCCGTGCTGACGACGGCCGGGTCGTGGTCGATCTCGATCCGGGCGGTGGCGAAGAACACGGTCACGGCGCTGACTCCGGCGAGGCGGCCGATCTGCTTCTCGATCTTGGCGACGCAGGACGGGCAGGAAAAGCCGTCGGCCCGCAGGATGGTGTGGACGGTGGCCGGGGTGGATGTCGGGGTGGATGTCGGGGTGGGGATGATTGTCGTCATGACTGCGACGTTACGAACTCGAGACGGCGGCGACCATGACGGCCGTCACTTTGCCGCAATCAGGCCGGAACGGTCGAGCACGGCGGTCCACCGCCGTCCGGAATCGATCAGCCCGTCCCGGCGCAGGCCGCTCATGGCGCGGGACACCGACTCGGCGCTCGTGCCGGTCATGGCGGCCAGGTCGGCGCGGGTCAGAGGCAGCTGGATCAGGGTGGTACCGGCGCCGTCCCCCGGCACGCCGAAGGTGTCGGCGAGGCGCAGCAGGGTCGCTGCCACCCGCGTTGTGACGGTAACGGAGGCCTGCTCGGCCTCCCTCGACCGGGCCCGGTGAAGACGGTCGACGACGACGTCCAGCACGCGCAGCGCCACCGGCGGATGCGCGAGCAACATCTGCCGGAAGGCGCCGGATTCGAGGCGCAGGGCGCAGGTGGTCACGAGGGCAACGGCCGTCTCGGGGTACCGGCCCGCGTCCAGCGCGGTCAGGCTGCCCAGCACTGCTCCCGGGCCGAGGAAGTCGAGGCTCGTGGACTGCCCGGTCGAGGTCGATCGGAACACCTTCGCCTGGCCGGCCGCGAGCACGAACACGTGCTCGGACGGCTCGCCGGCGGTGAACAGCGTGTCTCCGGGACCCCAGGAGAGCGACAGCATCCGTTCGGCCAGGTTGGCGAGCTCGCCGGCCGACAGGTCCTGGAAGATCGGGATCTGACCGAGAATGGTGTTTCGCATGGCGGAGGAGCACGGATGCGGCCGCGCGCAGGTGCTGCGCAGCGGTGTGCGCCGGGCCACGCTCACGGCTTCGTCGCCGGGATCTCGAGGTGGGCGAGGCAGACGCCCGGGCGGGCGAACGGCTCGAGGGTGACGCCGACTCCGGGTGAGTGCAGGCGCTCGAGGGCGCCCTCCATCAGGCCGCGGTGCACCGCGCACACGACGTCGCTGTGGTCCTTGGCCACATCGAGGAACGGGCAGCGGTGCAGCTCGATCACGACGTCGACCGGGGCGGCGGCGGCGCCGCCGAAAGCGAAGTCATCGGCAGCACCGGCAGCACCGGCAGCACCGGCATCCCCGGCAGCACCGAGGCGCGGCTCGAAGCCGACCTCGTCGAGGATCTGAACGATACGCCCGACCGATGCTGGGGGGACCGCCCCCGGCTGCGTGTCGGAGAGTCCGGCATCCGTCTCGGCCATCTCCCTGCCCCAGCGCCGCCCGGCCTCCGCGGCCGCGGCCGCGCCCGAGGGAACGTCCCTGCCCAGGCCGCCGGCCAGGAGACCGGCGAGAAGCCGGTAGGACTCGGCGGGGACCTCGGCGGCGGGTGACGTGGCGCGAAAGAAAAGCCGGGGCCGCCCGGGACGCACGCGCGCCTCGACGGTCTCGGCGACCAGGCCCACCTCGACCAACCGGTCGAGATGGGACCGAACCGTGTTCGCGTGCAGCCCCACCGCTTGGGCGATGGCCGGCACATCCAGCGCCGCGTCGGCATCGCGCAGGAGCTCGAGAATGGCGACCCGACTGATGCCGGAAAGCACGCGGTGGGTGCGGGCGTCAAGGGGTTGGATAGGCACCCGATTAGTTTTCCCTATATCTATGGTAAAAACAACTGAGGGCCGAAATTCGGCGCTGAGCAAGGACTTGCCCCATGACCGACACGCACGTGCGCCCCATCCGGGTGCTGCACCACGACACCGCCGAACGGCCCTTCATCGTCATCTGGGAGGTGACGCGCGCCTGTCAACTAGTCTGCACCCACTGCCGGGCCGACGCCATCCGCACGCGCAACCCGTTCGAGCTGAGCACGGACCAGGGTCGCAAATTGTTGGACGACCTCGCCGCCTTCGGCACACCACGCCCGCTGGTCGTGCTCACCGGCGGGGACCCGTTCGAGCGCCCCGACTTGCCGGAGCTCGTCGCCCACGGCACCAGCCTCGGCCTGAGCATGGCCCTCTCCCCCTCGGTCACCCCGCGCCTCACCCGTGAGGTCCTGGTCGAGCTCCACGACGCCGGGGCCAAGGCGGTCTCACTCTCGCTGGACGGCGCCTCAGCGGCCACCCACGACGCCTTCCGCGGCGTCGACGGCGTCTACGACGACACCATGATCGCCGCCCGAATGGTGCGCGAGGTCGGCTACCGACTGCAGATCAACACGACCGTCACCCGCGACACCGTGCACGAGCTGCCCGGCATCCTGAAGACCGTCCTCGATCTCGGCACCACCCTGTGGAGTGTCTTCTTCCTCGTGCCCACCGGCCGCGGCAAGCTCCTGAACGCCCTGACCGCGGCCGAGGAGGAGGAGGTGCTGCACTGGCTGCACGACGTCTCCGACCTGGTCGCCGTCAAGACCACCGAGGCACCCCACTACCGACGCATCGCGCTTCAGCGGGCCGGCGTGGACGACGGGGTCGACCTCGACACCGCGTTCCCAGTCGGCCCGCTGAGAGCCTCGCTGCGGGAGGCCACGGAGCGGTTGCTCACCGGTGACGAGCCGAGGCGGCGGCGTCCGCGGGCCCCCCTCGACGTCAATTCCGGGCGCGGGTTCGCCTTCGTCGACCATGTCGGTCTCGTTTATCCCAGCGGGTTCCTGCCCGTGTCCGTGGGGTCGGTGCACAAGCAGTCCTTCTCCAAGATCTACCGGGAGGCGCAGCTACTCCAGGAGCTGCGCACCCCGGATCTCTTCGGCGGCCGGTGTGGTCACTGCGAATTTCGCACGGTCTGCGGCGGCTCCCGCTCGCACGCCTACGCGGTGACCGGGGACCCGCTCGCCGAGGACCCCAGCTGCGGATACCAGCCCACTACCGACTGAGCAGCCCACAGCGCTGAGCGGTTTACAGCATCTCACCGCACGCAGAAGCGCCCGGCCGATTACTCGGCCGGGCGCTTCTGCGTGCGGGTGGTGCGCGGCAGGTCAGTCCAGGTGGTGCCCGCCCTTGACCCAGCGCAGGGCGCCGAGGATCCCGATGGCCACGCCGAACATCCCGACGATCATGCCCACGAAGAGCCAGACGAAGAGCGGCTCCAGGGCGCCGACCGTCTGGTCGACTCCGACGATCGTGCCGCCGAGGAACCCGGCGATGGGTGCGAAGATGCCGGCGAAGACTCCGATCAGCATCAGACGGATGCTGAGGGCGCGGTCGCGTGAATCGGTGTCGGCCATTAGGAAGAAACCTCCGTTGTCTGTGCTGCGGCAGCCGCGACGGCGGTCGCAACGGCGGCGGCGAAGGCCGCGGCGGCCCCCGCCGGGTCCGGCAGGGGAACCGTGTCCGCACCGGGGGGTGCGGCGCTCGGCTGGGCCACCTGCTGGGTGACCTTGCCGTTGAGGAACGGACCGAGAATGTCCATCGGAAGCGGGAAGACCACGGTCGATTTCTGGTCGGCGCCCAGCTCGAGCAGGGTCTGCAGGTAGCGCAGCTGAAGCGACGCGGGATTGCGGCTCAGGATTTCCGCCGCCTGGCCCAGCTCCTCCGACGCCTGCAGTTCACCGTGGGCGTTGATGATCTTCGCCCGGCGATCCCGCTCGGCTTCGGCTTCACGGGCCATGGCACGCTGCATCGCCTGCGGAATCTCGACATCCTTGATTTCGACGACCTTCACCTGCACGCCCCAGGGTTCGGTTTGCGCGTTGATGTTGCGGGCGAGGTCTTCGTTCAGGTCGGCCCGGTGGGCGAGCAGGGTGTCGAGGTCGGCGCGGCCCACGACCGAGCGCAGCGTTGTTTGCGACATCTGGGAGGTGGCGATGGCGTGGTTCTCGACCGCCATCACCGACCGGACCGGGTCGGTGACCTGGAATAGGACGACGGCGTTGACCCGGGCCGGAACGTTGTCCTTGGTGATGACGTCCTGCGGCGGGATCGTGAGGGTCACGATCCGGAGGTCGACCCGCACCATCTTGTCCAGTCCGGGGAACACCATCTGCACACCCGGGTCCCGCACCGGGCCCAGCCGGCCGAATCGGAACACCACGCCCCGCTCGTATTCCTGCAGCACCTTGAAGGAAGCTGCCAGCCAGACGAGCAGCAGCGCCACCACGATCAGGGCCGCGATCTGCCAGGCCATCACGAGTTGCCCCTCCGGTTCCAGCCCACGGCGGGGCCGGAACGACCCGGGTCGGCCTCCGTCTCCAGTTCAGCCCAACGGGCTGAGAATGAGGCGCTCACTGTGTTTCCTTTCATCGTTTCCGGATCGGCGTCGGTTTGCTCCGACGCCCGGGCGCTCGCGTACGGTTCGATTTGAACCGGCCGCGGGCCCGTTTTTCTGATGCTGCCGTAGCCGCTGCGCCGCTGCGCCTCGACCGCCGCCGTGGCGGCGCGGGCCGCGACGCTTTCGTCGAGCCCTACGACCTTGAGATGCTCGGGAAAGCGAGCGGGCGTGCGACGCAGGTGCGACCACAACGGCCAACTGCCGGCGGCGATGACGGCCGAGGCCGACCCAAGGATCAGCAATTCCACGCCCGTGCGGTTCTGGAACATGGACGCAAGCGGCCAGATGAGCCCGAGCACGACGACGGAGCAGGCGATCCCGCGATGGAACCGTTCTGCCTCCGAACTGGGCCAGGGGTCGATGTTTCGCGCGAGCTGCCGGCCCGCATCCGAGGTGGTGCAGGTGTCCTTGACCGGGCAGGGGTTGCAGACCGTGGGGCTGGCCTGGTATCGCGTCACCCGGTTATCCGGATCGAAGGAGATCGGCCAGAGCCATTGGTCCTCCGAACACTTCCAGGCATCGTGGTCTTCGTGGTAGTCGAACCCGCCGGACCGCATGGCGGTGGATTTCGTCGCGGTGCGTCTCGCCAGGAGGTCCAGCACGTGTGCCACGGCCAGCAGGAAGCCGCCGTAGACAAGCGCGAACCAGACCTCCGGATTGATGGACGCCATCACACGCCGCCGCCCGGGCGGTCCCCACCGATCTCCCCGGTGCCGGTGGAGCGGTAGTCCGAGGAATATCCGGATGTCGGCTCCGCGCCGCCGGTGACCGTCGCGCCGGTGGGGACCGCCTCGACGAACAAAGCCTCCATCGGCACGTCGTGGGTGGTTGCCTTGATGCGGTAGCGAACCCCGAGCCAGGTGATCCAGACGAACGGCATCACGCCTCCGACGATGAAGACGATGTCACCGGGCATCCGCAGCCATTCGAGAACGGCGTTGCCGGGCTCGTTGATGAAGTTGAGGCTGCGGGCTTCGAAGTAGCCGTCGTTGATGGAGTGCCAGAGCTGAATGACGCCGAGCGGCAGCAGCGTTGCGAACGTCATCCAGGCCAGACCGATGTTGAGGCACCAGAACGAGATCTTGGCGAGCTTGTCCGGCCAGCGCTCGGCCGGGATCAGGTAGCGCAGGGCGAAGAGCGACAGACCGACGCCCATCATTCCGTACACGCCCATCATCGCCGCGTGGGCGTGGTTGGCCGTCAGCGCGGTACCGATCTCGTAGTACGAGACGATCGGCAGGTTGATCAGGAATCCGAAGACGCCGGCACCCAGGAAGTTCCAGAAGCCGACCGCGACAAGGAACATCACGGCCCAGCGGTGCGGGAACGGAGCCGAACTGCGCGACTCCTGCCGGGCACCGAGTTGGAGGAAGCTCCAGGCCTCGATCGTCAGGAAGGTCAACGGGATGACTTCCAGGGCGGAGAAGAAGGCTCCCAGCGCCATGTGCTCGACGGGGGTTCCGGAGAAGTACAGGTGGTGCATGGTGCCGAGGATGCCACCGGCGGAATACAGGATGACGTCGAGCAGGATGATCTGCATCGCGATCTTGCGGTGCACGACCCCGAGCATGACGAAGATGTAGGCCACCATCACGGTCGTGAACAGTTCCAGGAAGTCCTCAACCCAGAGGTGCACCACCCAGAAGCGCCAGAACTCGGCGACGCTCAGGTGAACCTCGGTGCCGGCGAGCATTCCGACGGCGTAGAACGCGGGGATCGCGAGACCGGCGTAGAAGAAGAGCCACGGCAGGTTGAAGCGGTGCTCAGACTTCAGACGCGCCCGGATGCCGCGGTAGATGATCGCGATCCACAGGAAGAGTCCGACGACGAGCATGCCCTGCCACACCCTGGGCAGGTCGATGTACTCCCACTGCATGTCCCAGAACGGCGAGCCCTTCGCGGCCTCGACGCCGAAGATGCTCAAGGCTTCACCCACGAACGATCCGACGATGACCAGGGCGAGGGCGCCGAGCAAGCCGTAGGCCAACCAGTGCTGACGTTTGGGTTCACGCCCGGAGATATACGGGGCGAGGAAGATGCCTGCGGCCAGGAACGAGGTGGCCGTCCACAACAGCGAGAGCTGCACATGCCAGGTTCGGGCGAGGTTGAACGGCAGCAGCTGAGCCAGGTCGACTCCGAAGAAGCTCGACAGGTCGACCCGGTAGTGCTCGATGGCGGCACCCAGGAAGGCCTGGGCCAGGAACATCAAAGCCACCACGAAGAAGAACCAGGCCGTGGCGGTCTGGGCGGGTGTCACCGCCACCTCCCCCGGCTGTCGGAAGGACAGTGCCGGGGTTTCTTCCCCGTGCTGCCAGCCCATCCTCTTGCTCCACCGGCCGTAGAGGCCGAAGAGGGCGCCGAGGGCAACCATCAGGGCCACGAGCGAGAGACCGCTCCACACGATGATGTCGGCGGTCGGAACGTTGTCCACGAGCGGCTCGGCCGGCCAGTTGTTCGTGTACGAGTAGTTGTGACCGGGCCGCTCAGCAGAGGCTGCCCAGGACGTCCAGGCGAAGAAGGCGGTCAGGTCGTGGATGTCCGCCGAGTCCGTGATGGCATTCGGGATCAGGCCGTATTGGGTGGTCGGGGAACCGAAGAAATCGGCGTAGTGCTGCTTGAGCGTGTCGAAGGCCTCGATCTGCAGATCGGTGAATTCGAGGTCGCCGGTGGCCTTGTCGTAGCGGTTGGTCCGCATCATCTCGACGAGGGCACCCTGTGGGTCCTGCACACCGGACGCGGTCAGGGCCTCGAGCACCTCGGTCGAGGAGCGCCGCAGGTAGTCGGCCGTGTAGTCCGGTCCGAGGTAGCCGCCGTGACCCAGGATCGAGCCATACTGCTGCAGGCCGCGCCGCACGAAGGTCTGCTGGCCCGCGGTGATGTCGGCCGTCGTGAAGACAACCTCACCCTGCGAGTCGACGACCTGCTTGGGCTGGGGCATCGAGTCCGTATAGGTCCTCAAGGCCAGGAAGCCCATCACGGCGAACCCGAAGACCATTACCAGGGCTACGCCCTGCAACCATCCTTTGGAAACCATCAACTCCGATCGCAGTTTTCCTGCACCGGCTCTCAATCGGACCACGGTGGGCCCCTTTCCATGTTGCGTGATTCAAGGGCGCGGAAGCAGGTGCTGCCAGCTGTCACGGTTCCTCCCCCGGATAGGTCACGCGGGGTGGTTGAAAGCTACCACAGGATTAAAAGTATGAGTGACATTTCTAATCGCTTTACCGGACTCGCAGTCACGATATTCCACAATAAAAACCCTGTCCAACGGTGTAATACCCTCACACAGCAGACTGAGGCGACGGGCCGCCCATTTCTTCCACCCGACCGGCGACACGCCGCACACAATCATTTTTGGGGAAACTCGGACAAAGATCACGGACTGACCAGGACGACGCCGCGGGCGCCTTTCTCGGCATCAGACATGATGTGGCTGACGAAGGGGTAGCTGCCGGCCTCCGGGAAGGTCAACTCGACGAAGCCACCCTGGGCCACGGCCAGGTCGAGCACCTGGGAGCCGCCCGTGCCGGTGCTGCCGCCATCACGCAGCAGGTAGTCGCCCTCCGTGAAAACGGTGTCGAACTGGCCGCCCACGACGTGGAAGGAGCTGCCCACGTTGGGGCCGGCGTCCAGCACCCAGATGCGCACCTTCTCGCCGACCTTCGCCGTCAGCGGGCGGGCACCGTACTGGTTGGCGATGCCGTTGAAGACCACCAGGTCGGGGAACTGCGCCGCCACCTTGTCGGCGTCGGCCTCCCCGCCCTGCGCACCGAGGTAGAGCTCGGACTGCACCAGGACGTATTCCCGATCGACCGCTGAAAGCCCGGGTGGATCAATGATCACGGCGCCGAACATGCCGTTCGCCATATGCACCGACATGGGCATCGTGCCGCAGTGATAGAGCCAGATCCCCGAGCGGGTCGCGGTGAAACGATAGGTCAGGCTCTCCCCCGGATTGATGCTGCGCATGGGCCGATCGGGCGCGAGGGCACCCGCGTGGAAGTCGATGGAGTGCTCGATCGACCCGTCGTTGACGAAGGTGATGTCGAAGACGTCGCCGACCTTGCCGTGCAGGGTCGGACCGGGGGCTGTGCCGTTGAACGTCCACAGGGTCTGGGTGACGCCGGGAGACACCTCGGTCTCCACGTCTTCCACCCGCATGGTCAACGTGTGCACGGTCTCCGCCTCCGCCGCCCCCAGCGCCGGGTCGCGGGCGACGAAATCGGCGTCGGGCTCACGCATCAAATCGAGATCGTCTGCCGCGCTGGACGCGCCGCCGGCGGACGCAGAGCCGTGGTCCATCGCTGGGGAGTCGTCGCCGGACTGAGGCTCGGCTCCGACGGCCACGACCGTGAGCACCATGCCCAGGACCTTGTGGCCGGCGATGGAGCACCAGCCCTCAACGTCGGCGCCCACGATGCCGGCGTCGACCTGCCGGCTGGTGCCCGGGGCGACGGAACCGGAGACCACGCCGGTGGCGAGCACGAGGTTGTGCACCATCTCGTCGTCGTTGGTCAGGTTGATCACCAGGGTGTCGCCGACGGGCACCTCGATTGTGTCCGGGCTGAAGCGCGTGTTCTTCATGACGACGTCGACCGTGGTCGTGTGGCCGGTCGACACCCTGTCGACGGATGCCCCGCCGCTGGCGATTCCGGCGGCGGCCGGGTCCATGGCGATCCCCAGGGTCACGGCCAGGAGCAGGACGCCGACGGCCGTGACGGTCGCGCCGGTGCGGCTGGGCTGCGCCGCGGCGACCGGTGGAGCCGGCCGGGCCGGCGGAGCCGTCGCATCCGTCGCCCGGCGCAGCCGGCGGTTCTGCCGCAGCGCCCGCGGCATCAGGACCAGAAAGGAGGCGAGCGTGCCGACGACGAGCAGCGAGACCGTGACCTTCACCAGGCTGGGCACCGGCAGCAGATAGAGGACCAGGCCGACGTTGACGACGATGACCCGGAACAGGGCGCCACGATCGAGCAGGGCGGCCGTGGCCTTCGAGACCGAGGGTCCGCCGCCGAGCACGACCGGCACCAGGTAGCTGAGGGCTCCGAGCAGGATCTGCGCGGCGAAACCGACCGCGAACACGGGCACGAGCTGCCCGAGCCGGTCGGTCGCGGCTACCCAGCTCGGTGCGAACGTCACGATCAGGCCGAACCCGAGCACGCAGGCGAAGAACCAGGTGAGGGCGGCACCGATGCTCCAACCGGCGAAGGTGACGGCCGGGGACTGCCTGGCCAGGCGCACGGCCTCAACCAGCACCAGGCCGAGGCCGACCAGGTAGAGCAGAACACCCGCGGCGGCGACCAGGCGCTGGTCGATCAGCAGGCCGATCCCGAGCACAGCGAGACCGGCCAGGAACAGAGGCAGGGTTCCGCGGGCGGAGGCGCGCGTCGTCTGCACCCGGGCGTGCAGCACAGTCGGCCAGAGCAGGGCCACCGTGCTAATCACGGTCAGGCCGACCCAGCCGAGCAGGTTGAACCCGACATGGGCGATGTACATCCGCTCCGCGGACTCACCATCGATATCGGTTCGGGCCATCAGCACGCCCAGGGTCACACCGATGGCCAGGGCGATTCCGGCCGCAATGTAGTAGCGCACGAGCGGTGCGAACCGTCCCGGCAGCGCTCCCCGCGACTGCCGGAACAGCAGCAGGGCGTGGGCGAGGGCATTCGTGCCGACCAGGATGCCGCCGGCAAGCACGACCGGCCACCAGCCGCCGACGATGCCGGTGATCACGAGCACCGCTCCGAGGGTGTGCGCGCCGAGCCTCGCCCCGAGCGAGACGCGGCCGCCGGGGGCCGGATGCCGGAGCAGGGTGTCGGCGAAGTGCTGGCTCCAGACCAGGATCGCGGTGCTCACGGCGCCCAGGAACAGGAGGTGCACCATGAGCCACGGCGCGACCGGGATGAAGCGGTGGATGAGCACGGCGATGAGAGTGAGAAGGAGCCACGCCGGAGTCAGGAGCCCGGTGATGAGGTGCCACAGTCGACGGTTCATGGTGTGACTTTCAGTTTGGTGTTTGGCTGGCGCCGCGGCACGCCGCGCACCACCGAGATCACGGCCAGCAGCACGAACAGGAGCACGGCCACGATGTTGGCCACGCCGCCCCACTGCACCAGTGCCGGCAGGTCGCGCGCGTCACCGAGAAGGATGCGCACCAGCAGGGAGACGTGCAGCAGCAGCACCGGCAGGTAGAGCACCGGCCGGTACGGCAGCGGCCGGCGCAGCACGGCCGGCAGGATGGTCGGGGCGTGCGCCATGATCATCGACATCACGAACCCGAGGAAGACGGCGTGCAGCACGGCGTCATAGCCGGGACCGGAGAAGCTCGAGCCGACGATGATCCAGCTGACGCCCACCACGAGCAGCCAGCCGTAGCCGGCCAGCAGGCACGCGGCCATGTACCGTGGCAGGCCGGTGCTGCGGATGAGCCGGGTCGCCACGTCGTGCCGGAACAGCCAGGCGACGAGACCGAGCAGCCCGAGCCCGAGAACGGGGTAGCCCACCCGGGGCCAGACGAGAGCGACGACCGTGCCGAGGGTCAGGAACAGGCCGGCGGCCAGCATCCGCATTTCGGCGCGGTGGTCGACGGAGGGCGAGATGCGCGCGAGTTCGAGCCGCTCACCGGCGATCGTGAGCACCAGGTAGAGCGTCATCGCGGGCACCAGGACAGGCACGGGCACGCCGCCGAGCCACAGCACGGTGGCCGTGAGACCGAGCAGGGCACCGAGCGCCTGCACCGCGGCGGACGTCGACGGCTGCCGGAGCCAGATCGCCCGGTAGATGGCCAGCAACACGGCCGACCCGGCCACAAGGGCAAGCTGGCCGACCACCAAGGGAAGCGGCGACACGAGTGACAGGCCGCCGAGGCCCAGCAGCCCCGGCGACAGGTAGGCCCAGTTCCGGCGCACGGCGACGGCCCGCTCGAGCACGACGACGGTTCCCACGAACCCGAAGACCATCAGGGGTCCGTGCACATCCGCCAGGCGCGCGGTCACGACCGGCGCCGGGAAACCCAGCAGGAGCAGCGCACCGTCGAGCCCGGCCAGCAGAGAGAGGCCGCCGAGCAGCAGAAACGCCAGTCGCCCGTTGCCGTGCACGGTGGTGTCGAATCCCGGGAGACTAGGCGGCGCGGGTGAAGCGGATGCGCCAGGCGTCCGGGCCACGCTCCACGTACGACACGGTGAACGCTCCCGGGCGTGCCTGCTCGAGCTGCGCCAGCAGGGGCAGCGGGTCGTGCGGGGCGATCAGGTCAAGCGAGAAGCCGAGCTGGATGGCCTCCAGGGCGCCGAAAATGGCCGCGTGGCGAACCGCGTGCGGGATGGTGCGACCGTCGAGCACGATGGTCTCGGCGTCGTCATGGTTGCAGTTGCAGGTGTGTGCGCTGCTCAGGGTGATGGGTTCGGCGGTCATAGGATGAATCCTCCTCGGTGGAACGACCGAGCCGGCCGCTAATAAACAGGATACACGTCCGGTTAATTATTCCGGAATCAGACCAGGTCGGATCACGTCAGGTCACGTCGGGTCCGGTCAGGTCAGGCCCACCCAGGCGGTGGACCCGTCGACCTCGTACTGCTTCTTCCAGATCGGCACCTCGAGCTTGACGGTCTCCACCAGGCGTTCGCAGGCCTCGAATGCGACGGCGCGGTGGGCGCTGGCCGCGGCCGCGACCAGGGCCAGGTCGCCCACGTCGAGGTGGCCGATGCGGTGGCTGACCGACAGGTTCACCTGCGGGTACTCGCGGGAGTACCGGGCGACGATCTCGGACAGGATGCGGCCGGCATCCGGATGCGCGCTGTAATCGAGGCCGGTCACCTGCCCGGCGGCGTCGGGGTCGTGGTCGCGCACCTGGCCGATGAAGGTCACGACGGCCCCGCAGGATCCGGTCGACACGGCCGCAACGTGCGCGGCCAGGTCGAGCGGCGCCGTGGCCACCTGGTTGACGGCACCCTCGCCAGGGTTCGCGTCGTTCTCATTCACGCCGCTTCGGTCAGTCGTTCCTGCTGAATTCACACATTCAGATTACGCGCGGAAGCGGAACGAGAAACGTACTCCACTGTTCCCGGAGCATCAAGGGCTGAAAAATCTGAGGCCGAGGCCCGCTGAGCAGCCTCGGAGTCTTGTTCGGCCCCTCTCGCGGGTCGTATTCTCGTGGTGGCTGCCAGGGGTCTCGAGCTGATCCACCGCACACGCTGCGTGGCCTGCCTGTCCACGGGCTCTTGCGACCTCGACCGAGGGTCATCCCCGTTCCGCGGCGCGCGGCGGGCACGGCGAGCGACACCACCGAAGGGTTACGGCCCACTCAGCTAACCGACGATCTCTGCCACAGTCGGGCAGGCCGCCTCGGCAGCCAGTTCGGCTCGGGTCTGCGCAACCGTCCAGGGCAGCGCAACCGACGGTTCGTTCCCGCGCCCAGCCGGCGCCTCGGCGATGATGGCGGCCAGCTGACGGGCCAGTGTCAGGGCGAACTGGTCACCCGCGCTCGAGTTGTTCAGCATGACCACCACGGTCATGGTCTGGTCCGGATCCGCCAGGGTCGCCGAGATGAATCCGGGGATCGATCCGGTGCGCCCGCGGAGGGGCCCGACCTGCTCCGCGCCGAGGCCGTAGCGCTGCCACGACGGCGTCGTCACGTCTTCGTTCACGGTGTCCCACTGGGCGTTCGCCGACGACTCGGACAAGAGACCACCCGCGGCGAGAGCGCCTGCCCAGGTCCTCATGTCGGCCAGCGTCGAAACGACACCGCCCGCCACGCCGCTCATCGAATTGGAGAGCAGGGTGTTGTCGGTGATGGCCGTGCACACCGGACCGTCGGCGCCCACCGCGGCAGCGTAGCCGTGCGAGTGTGGTGTGGGGAGGTCCACATCGCCGGCGTGAGGATATGAGGTGTCGTGCAGTCCGAGCGGATGGAAGATGTGCTCATCGTAGAGCGCCGACCACTGCCGGCCCGTGGCCCGCTCGAGCGCCATCCCGAGCAGCACGATTCCGGTGTTCGAGGGACCCCACACGCTGCCCGGAGCACCGGTTCGGGGCGTGGCCAGCCCCTGGGAGACGAGTTCCATCGCCGGCCAGGTGCGCAGGGGGTTGTGCACGAACTCCCCGGCCAGAACGGGACTGTAGGACCCAAGCCCCGAAGTGCCCTGGCAGAGCTGGCCGAGCGTCACGCCCGCCACACCGACGAGGCGGGGCAGGTAGGTGGAGACCGGGTCGTCGAGCGTCACGGTTCCCTCGTCGACCAACCGGAGCAGCACCGTGCAGGTCATGGCCGTGGTGTTGGTGCCGATGCGGAAGTGCATCCCGCTGGTCATCGGGGCGGAACCGCCGATTTCCGTCGTGCCGTGCGCGACGGTCCATTCGCCGGCGGCGGACCAGACCCCGACCAGAGCGCCGGAGGAACCCGATAGCGCCATCGCCTCGCCCACGGCCGCGTCCAGCTGCCCGGCGATGTCCGCCGCGATCGGCGTGCTGTTCTGGTCGACGCTGTTCCGGCCTGCGGTGCAGCCGCTCAGCACGACGGCTGCGGCGACGCCGAGTGCGAGCAGCGCACGACGACGGGTGGTGGGCTTGGTGATGGCATCCCCCAATGCTCTCCACCAGTTTGCCCCATCGGGGCTCGGGCGCCTAACCCGTGCGCGAGACAGGCTCCCTACACCCGCTCGAAGATGGCGGCGAGTCCCTGGCCGCCGCCGATGCGCGCCCATGTGACCAGCCGCACCAGTGGGTCAGCCCGACCTCGGCCGCCCGTGCCGGGGTAGTCACGATGCACGCGGCCGCGGCGTCGTTCTGGCCGCTGGCGTTTCCGGCGTTGACGGTGGCGTCGGCGTCCGTCCCTAGCAGGATCGGGCGGAGACCGGCCAGAGCCGTCAGGCTGCTGTCGGCTCGCGGAGTCTCGTCGGCGGAGACCACGACGGGGCCCGTGCGGCCCGGCACCGTGACCGGCACGATTTCGTCGTCGAACCGGCCATCGGCCACGGCGACGGATGCCCGCGCCTGCGACCGGAGAGCCAGGTCGTCCTGTTCGGTGCGGCCCATGCCGTACTCGCGGCGCAGGTTCTCGTCGGTTTCGAGCATGCCGCCGGGTACCGGGTGGCGGCGCCCGCCGGCGGTCTCGCGCCGCGGCTGAGCGCGTCCCGGAGCAGGATTCCGGCGCCGCCGCCGACCGTCACGAGCAGGCCGGCGTTCAGTGCGGCGACGCGCGCCACGGAGGCGGCCTCCGCGGTGGGATAGCCCTGGCCGAGGATCACGTCGTCGACCACGGCCCCGTTGATTCCGGTGCGTTCGATCAGCGCCGTGATCACGGCCGCGTCAGGTCGGCCGGCGCGACCGCCCTGAAGACGCCGCCGAACCGGCCGATCGGGGTGCGTAGCGGTTCGCAGATGACGACGTCTCTCACGACGCGGCCACCGTGTTCGGAGCGGAGAGGAGCGTGTGGATGACGGTCGGCGTCCCCGGCACGAGCAGCGGCACCTCGGTGGCGGCCTGCACCTCGGCCACGGTGAGTCCCGGCGCGATCTCGCGCAGCAGAAGACCCTCCGGCGTCACGTCGATCACGGCCAGGTCGGTGATGATGCGGGTCACGACGCGCTTGCCGGTCAGCGGCAGGCCGCACTCGTTCACAATCTTGAAGTCGCCGTTCTTCGCGGTGTGCTCCATCACGACGATCACGGTGTCGGCGCCGTGCACGAGGTCCATCGCACCGCCCATACCCTTGATCATCTTGCCGGGCACGGCCCAGTTGGCGATGTCGCCGGTGGCGGAGACCTGCATCGCGCCAAGCACGGCCACATCGATCATTCCACCGCGGATCATGCCGAAGCTCTGTGCGGAGTCGAAGTAGCTGGCACCGGGGTTGACCGTGATGGTCTCCTTGCCGGCGTTGATCAGCTTCGGGTCCTCCTCGCCCTCCCACGGGTACGGTCCCACCCCGAGCACCCCGTTCTCGGAATGCAGGATGACGTTCACCCCCTCCGGCAGGAAGTTGGGGATCAGCGTGGGCAGCCCGATCCCGAGGTTGACATAGCTGTCGGGGGTGAGCTCCTGCGCGGCGCGCGCGGCCATTTCATTGCGGGTCAACGGCATGATCAGCTGTCCTTTGCGACGGATGCGACGGATGCGACGGATACGACGGATGCGACGGGCCGCGGCCGGGTGGTGGTCTTCTCGATCGGCAGGTCGGCGGCCTCGGCGCCGGAGAGCGCCACGATGCGGTGCACGTAGATACCGGCGAGGTGGATGGCATCCGGATCGAGCTCCCCCGGCTCGACCAGCTCGTCGACCTCGGCGATGGTGATGCGACCGGCCATGCCGGCGACCGGGTTGAAATTGCGGGCCGACTTCTCGAACACGAGGTTGCCGTGCCGGTCGCCCTTCGCCGCGCGAACGAGGGCGAAGTCGGTGACGATGGCCTCCTCGAGCACGTACTCCTTCTCCCCGCCGCGGAGCGACGCGAAGGTGCGGGTCTCCTTGGGCGGCGACGACACCGTCACCGACCCATCCGGCCCGTAGCGCCAGGGCAGCCCGCCCTCGGCGACCATGGTGCCGACGCCGCTGGCGGTGTAGAAGGCGGGGATTCCGCTGCCGCCGGCCCGGAGCCGCTCGGCCAGGGTGCCCTGCGGGGTCAGTTCCACCTCGATGTCACCGCCGAGATAGCGGCGGGCGAAGTCCTTGTTCTCGCCGATGTAGGAGGCGATCACCCGGCTGATCCGCCCTTCCCGCAGCAGTTCGCCGAGCCCCCAGCCGTCGACGCCGCAGTTGTTGGATGCGACCCGGAGGTCGGTGGTGCCCTGGGCCAGGAGCGCCCGGATCAGCAGGATCGGGACGCCGACCAGGCCGAAGCCGCCGACGGCGAGGGAGGCCCCATCCGGGATGTCGGCGACGGCAGCCGCGGCGGAAGAGTACGTCTTGTCCATGGAGTGGTCCTTCAGCTTCAGTTCGTGGTGCCGATGTCGATCGTCTTGAAGGTATCGCGTGCCACCGCCAGAGCGGAATTCGCCGCCGGCACCCCCGCGTAGATCGCGGTGTGCAGGATGGCCTCGATGATCTCCGCGCGGGTCAGCCCATGGGTCAGGGCCGCGCGCACGTGCATGCCCGGTTCATGTTCGTGGCCGCCGGTCACCAGGCAGGCCAGGGTCAGGAAGCTGCGGGTGCGCCGATCGAGGCCGGGCCTGGTCCAGATCTCCCCCCAGGCATAGCGGGTGATGAAGTCCTGGAAATCTGCCGTCTCCGGGGTGCTGCAGGGCCAGTTCGAGTCCGACAGCGCCGCCGAACGACACCCCGGCGTAGTGGAAGGCTCCCCCGCCGACCGAGTCGACCAGGGTGATCACCGCGTCGGCGACCTCAGCGACGGTGAACGGTTGCCGGGCGGCGGGGCTGAGGCCGGTGCCGGTGTGACCGTGCCGCGGACAATGGGCTGGGTCATAGTGAGGTCTCCTTGCTCGCGGTGGATTCGAGGTACCGGGCGAGCACCCGGTCGATTCCGGCGTCCGTCTGCCTGAGGCTGAGGTCGTCATCGAACGCGGACCAGGCCCGCGATCGGAGCTCCTCGGGATGTCCCCCGGCGGTGATCAGGGCGGAGAGCACCACCCGCAGCGGGCGGTTGGTGCGGTAGCACTCCTCCGACGCGCGCTGCACGAGGGCGAACGCGGCGGCCTTGCCGAGGGCCTCCGCGAGCAGGGTGGTCACCCGTTCGCTGAACACCAGGCCGTCGGTGAGGTCGAGGTTGCTGCGCATCCGTTCCGGGTCCACGTCGAGCCGGGCCGCCAGCGAGGCCGCGCCCGCGACGTCAACGCGAATGTGCTCACGATCAAACTCGCCATGGCCATCGCCCGGGCCGGCGCGCCGCGGGGACCGTCACCGACGCCGAATTCGACGCCAACAAGGCGGAGCAGCTCGCCCGCTTCTGAGTCGCTGCGGAGTCGCTTCCGAACGATCTGAGTCCGTGCCGGTAGCGTGGAGTCCATGCTCGAGCTCATGGATGACCGGCCGGACATTCTGCTGCGCCGCGACGGGCGGCTCGCCCAGATCATCCTGAACCGCCCGGCGGCCCTGAACGCCCTGACCCACGCGATGATCCGACGGATGTCCGCGGTGCTGACCGACTGGGCCGTCGACGGTCAGGTCGAGACCGTTCTGCTGACCGGTAGCGGCGGCCGGGGCCTCTGCGCCGGGGGCGACATCGTGGCGATCTACCGCAGTGCGGACGCCGGCGCGGACGATCGAGCGGACGCTGACGCCGAGGCCGCCCGGTTCTTCGCCGACGAGTACCATCTGAACGCGCAGATCCACCGGTTCGCCAAACCGTACCTGGCCGTGATGGACGGCGTCGTTCTCGGCGGCGGGGTCGGCGTCTCCGGCCATGCGAACACCCGGATCGTGACCGAGCGCACGCGGCTGGGGATGCCGGAGACCGCGATCGGCTTCGTACCCGACGTCGGCGGAAGCTGGCTGTTGTCCCATGCCCCCGGTGAGCTCGGCACCCACCTCGCCCTGACCGCCGCCCTGGTCTCCGGGTCCGACGCCATCGCACTGGGCCTGGCCGACCACTTCGTGCCGAGCGACCGGCTCCCTGCCCTGGCCCGCACCCTGGCCGAGACCGACGCGGCCGAGGCGGTGCGCGCCCTGGCCGAGACTCCCCCGCCCTCCGTCCTCCTCGCCCAGCGGCACTGGATCGACGAGTGCTACGCGTCCGATGACGTGGGCGAGATCGTCGCCGCCCTGCGGCGTTCCCCGGTGGAAGCCGCCCGCGACGCCGCCGCCCTCATCCTCACGAGGTCGCCGACCGCACTCGCGGTCACCCTGGCCTCGCTGCGCCGGGCCCGGCGGCTCCCGAGCCTCGACGAGGCGCTCGATCAGGAGTACCGGGTGACGCTCCGTTTCCTGCAGCGGAGCGAGCTGCAGGAGGGCATCCGGGCCCAGGTGATCGACAAGGACCGCAGCCCCCGGTGGTCGCCGGCCGGCCTCGGCGAGGTGACGGAGGCATCCGTCGCCGCGTTCTTCGCGCCGCTCGGCGAGCAGGAGCTGGGGCTCGGAGTGGGGCTCGAGCTGGGGCTCGGAATGGGGCTCGGGCTGGGCGAGGTGCCCTACGTCGACGCCGACCTGATCTTCGTCACCGATCTGCTCACCCCGGGTGAGCGCGCGCGGCTGGCCGCGGCGCGATCGTTCTATCAGGCCGAGGTGCGCCCTCTCGCCGTGGACTACTGGAACCGCGCCGCGTTCCCGTTCGAGCTGCTGCCCCGCCTCGCCGCGCAGAACCTCGCCGCGACCGGTGCTGCCGCGACCAGCCATCTGCTCACGGGGCTGCTGCAGATGGAGCTGACCCGGGCCGACACCTCGATCTCCACGTTCTACGGCGTGCACCACGAGCTGTTCGCCGCCGCCATCGACGAGCTCGGCTCACCCGAGCAGCGGGAACGTCTGCTGCCGGGCCTCCTGGCCTTGGATAAGATCGGGGCCTTCGCCCTGACGGAACCGGAACACGGCTCCGACATCTCCCGCATGATGGAGACCACGGCCACCCGCAGCGGCGACGAGTGGGTGCTCAACGGCACCAAACGCTGGATCGGCAACGGCGCCATGGCCGACTACGTGCTGGTCTGGGCCCGGGACACCGCGGACGGGCAGATCAAGGGATTCATCGTCGAGACGGAGCGGCCCGGGTTCACGGCCACCCCGATCGAGAACAAGATCGCGGTGCGGATCGTGCAGAACGCCGACATCACCCTCACGGAGGTGCGGATCCCGTACACGAACTGGCTGCCGGGCAGCCGGAGCTTTCAGGACACGAACGTGCTGCTCCGGAACTCGCGGATCTGGGTGTCGTGGCAGGCGGTCGGCCAGCAGCTCGCCGCCTTCGACGTGGCCCGCGCCTATGCATTGGAGCGGCGCCAGTTCGGCATGCCCATCGCATCCTTCCAGCTGGTGCAGGAGCAGCTCTCCCGCATGATCGGCAACGCCACCCTGTCGCTGTCGCTGATGGTGCAGATGGCGCGACTGCAGGAGAGCGGGCGGCTCACGATGGACCAGGCGGCCCTCGCGAAGGCGACCTGCACGACCCGGATGCGCGAAACGGTGGCCCTGGGCCGCGGTCTGCTCGGCGGCAACGGCATCAGCACCCGGTACGAGATGGCCAAGATCTTCGCCGACGCCGAGGCGATCTACTCCTACGAGGGCAGCTACGAGATCAACGCGCTGTTGGTCGGCCGGGCCGTGACCGGCATCTCCGCCTTCAGCTGATCACCGCTCGCCCGAACGAATTCGACGGAGATTCTGCCCGAATCGGCCCTGAAAACTCCGAAAAGGCAGTTGTGAACGAGAATCTCCGTCGAATTGGTTCAACACCGAACCTGGCGCGCATCGGCTAGGGTTTCGCGCCGGCCGCCCCGAGCGGCGGGGCAGGCGGGGCAGGCGGGGCCGATTCAACCGGCGCGACCGGCGGCACCGGAACCGGCGTTACCGGAACCGGCGGCGTGGGAGCGTTCCAGGCCTTGATGACGGCCCAGCCCACGGCGGCGATCGGCACCGAGATGACCGCGCCGACGATGCCGCCCAGGATCGTGCCGGCCGTCAGTGCCAGCAGGATCACCAGGCCGTGCAGGCGCAGTGACTTGCCGAGCACCACCGGGGACAGGAAGTTGCCCTCGAGCTGGTTGACTGCGACCACGATCGCGACCACGATGATGGCGGTGGTCAGGTCGTTCGTGACGAGGGCCACCAGTGCGGCCAGGATGCCGGCGGCCGTCGCCCCGACGATGGGGATGAAGGCGCCGACGAAGACGATGACGGCGAGCGGCAGCGCCAGCGGAACCTGCAGGATCCACAGTCCGATCCCGATGAACAGGGCGTCGACGAACGCGACGATCGCCGTGCCGCGCACGTAGTTGCCGAATACCTCGACGCTGCTCACGCCGACGCGTACGGCCCGCTCGTGCCGCTTGCCCGCGAGCGGCTGGATGAGGAAGCTCCAAATGCGGGGGCCGTCCTTCAGGAAATAGAAGAGCACGACGAGGCCGAGCACCACGCCGGCCACGATCTCGGCGGCCACGGAGACCCCGACCAGGGCCCCGGACCCGAACTGGCTGCTGGTGGCGAAGTCGATGACCGACTCGCGCACCGAATCGATCTGAGCGGAATCGATCGGCAGCGTGCCGCTGGTGAGCAGTTCCTGCATGCTGTCGAGCCCCTCGCTGGCCGAGGTGAAGAGGGTGTCCCACTCGCCACGGATGCCGAACACCACGAGGGTGACGACGCCACCGAAGACCGCGACGCTCAAGATCAGGGTGATCGCCGCGGCAAGGGATTCGTTCGCCCCGCGGGCCAGCAGGAACCGCATGAAGGGGCGCAGCGCCGACGCCACGATCAGGGCGATCAGGAGCGGGGTGAAGACCAGCTTGAGCTGCGTGATCCCGTAGATGGCCACCACCAGCAGCGCGAGGACCAGCAGGGCCTGACCGGAGCGGATGGCGGCACGGCCGAGATAGTCCGTCCAGGACGAAGTGGGCGTGGTCATGGAGATCTCCAAACGAGGCGAACGACGGCTGAGCCACCTAGCCTAGCCAGACTGCCGGTAGCGCGTGTCGGCCGTGTGACGTACACTCCCTACATCGAACATTTGTTCTATCTATCACCCGTCGACCTGCCCGCCAGAGGAGTACACACATGTTCGCACACCTCCACGTCGCGAGCGCCTACTCCACGCACTTCGGGGTCACTCTCCCCCAGGCGCTGGTGGAGCAGACGCAGGCGCAGAACGGCTCCTTCCTGGCCCTCACCGACCGGGACGGTCTCTACGGCGCGGTCAAGCACGTGCGCGCCTGCGCGGCCGCGGGCATCCGGCCGGGGCTGGGCGCCGACCTCGCGGTGCACGACGACGACGGGCATCCGTTGGGCCGGATCGTGGTGCTCGCCCATGGTGATATGAACGGTCGTGGCTATGCGGCCCTCTGCCGCGCGGTCAGCGCCGCCCACAACAGCGCCGCGCACAGCGCGTCGGGGCGCCCCAGCATCGCCCGCTCGCACCTCGCCGAGCTGGCCGGACTGCGCTGCCTCACCGTGCTGCTCGGCCCTACCTCCGATGTGGGCCAATCGGTCGAGCGCCGCGACACCGACGCGGCCGGGGCCTGCCTCACCGCGTGGCTGCGCGCCCTGCCGCCGCAGTCGGTGGTGGGTGAAATCGTCTGCCATCTGGCGGCGCCGGGGACTCCCGGCAGCGTGACGCCGGCCACCCGCATGCTCGCCCTCTTCGAGCACGCCGCGCTGCCCGCCGTGCTCACCAACGCCGTGCGCTACGGCACCCCCGACGAGGCCGTCACCGCCGACCTGGCCGACGCGGCCCGCACCCTGACGGCGCTGGCGAACCTGGAGCAGCTGCAGACCAACGGCCAGGCCTGGCTGAAACCCGAAGTCGCCATGAGGCAGGTGGCGCGCATGGTCGTCGACGCCGGGCTGCACGACGACGGCGCCGTCGACCGACTGTTCCGCGACACCGAGCAGCTTGCCGAGCGGTGCAGCCTCGACCCGGACTCCGACATCGGCCTGGGTCGCCCGCGCATGCCGGAGGCACGCATCATCGGCGTCAGCGGCGACCCGCTGACCGAGCTGCACGCCCGGGCCCGGGCCGGCATCGACGACCGCTACCCCGTCACGTCGCCGGCGGGCCGGTCGCTGGCGGATGCTGCGCACGCACGTCTCGTGCACGAGCTGAAGACGGTGGAGCACCTCGGTTTCGCCGGCTACTTCCTCACCGTCGCCCGGGTGGCGGACATCATCCGGGAGATGGGCATCCGCATCCAGGCGCGCGGGTCCGGGGTGGGCTCGGTGCTCAACTACGCCCTGCACACCTCCTCCGTCGAGCCCATCTCCAACGGGCTGCTCTGGGAGCGGTTCCTCTCCCCCGAGCGGCAGACCCTGCCCGACATCGACCTCGACGTCGAGTCCGCCAGAAGGCACGACGTCTATCGCACGCTCTTCGACACCTTCGGCAGCGATCGGGTGTCGCTGATGTCCATGACGAACGCCTACCGCGGCCGCGGGGCCGTGCGCGACGCCGGCCTGGCCCTCGGCATGAATCACGAGCAGGTGGCCGCGGTGGCCAAGCAGATGTGGCGCTTCAACGCGCGCGACTTCCGCCGCGCCCTGGCCGAGAAGCCCGAGCTCGAGCCGTTGGCCGCCGAGGTGCGCGCCTCCTCGCAGCTCGACCTGCTGGTCGACCTGACCGCCAAACTCGACCGGCTTCCCCGGCACATCTCCGTGCACCCCTGCGGCGTCATCCTCTCCGACGCCTCCCTGCTCGACCGCACCCCGGTGCAGGCATCCGGCATGGGGCTGCCCATGTCCCAGTTCGACAAGCACGACATGGACCCGATGGGCCTGATCAAGCTGGACATCCTCGGTGTGCGCATGCAGTCGGCCATGGCCCACGCCGTCGAGGAACATCACCGATTGTCGGGCGAGACCATTGACCTCGACCGAATCCCACTGAACGACCCGGACACCTTCGAACTGATCCGCTCCACTCGCACCCTCGGCATCTTCCAGATCGAATCTCCCGGCCAGATGGAGCTGGTCGGCAAGCTGCAGCCCGAGGTGTTCAACGACCTCACCGTGGAGATCTCCCTGTTCCGGCCCGGGCCGATGCAGAACAACATGCCCCTGAAATACCTTCAGGCCCGGCATGGGGAGGTGATGCCCGACTACATCCACCCTCGGTTCGAGCCGTTCCTCCGAGAGACGCAGGGTGTGGTGATCTTCCACGAGCAGGTGATGCGCCTGTTCGACGAACTCACCGGCTGCGGGCTCGGCCGAGCGGATGTCTTCCGCCGCCACCTTGGCAAACCGGAGCAGCTTCCCCGGATCGAGGAGTACGTGCGGATGCGTGCCCTCGAGCGCGGGTTCACCCCCGCCGTGATCGACCGCGCCTGGACGGTGCTCGCCGGGTTCGGCAGTTTCGGTTTCGCCAAGGCGCACGGGGCGGCGTTCGCCCTGCCCACCTACCAGTCCGCCTGGCTCAAGACCCACCACCCCGCGGTGTTCCTGGCCGGACTCCTCACCCACGCCCCCGGTATGTGGCCGAAAGACCTGATCGTGGCCGAGGCTCGGCTGCTCGGCGTGCCGGTACTGGGCCTGGACGTGCAACACAGCGCCCTCGACTACCGGGTGGAGCAGATCGACGGCGAGCAGTCCGACGGCGGCCGGCGCGGCATCCGTCTCGCCCTGCCGGAACTCTCCGGCTGCACGGCCGCCGAACGCGCCCGCATCGTGCGCCACCAGCCGTTCACCTCGCTGCAGGACTTCCGGGACCGGGTGCGCCCGCGGCGCAGCACGTTCGAGGCGCTCGCCCGGGTGGGAGCGCTCGACAGCTTCATCGGGTACGACCGCACCCGTCGGCACGAGCTGCTCGCCCACATCCAGTCTCTCCGCGGCATAGCGGTCACCATCCACGACGACCAGCTCGCCTTCGACGTGCCTCTGCCGGTGCTCGAATACGAGGGGTCCCGGTTCAACGCGGTGACCTCGCTCGAGCTGCGCGGCCGCAGCCAGACCGACCTCGAACTCAGGGATCTGGGCCTGGCGGTGTCCGGGCACCAGATGGCCCGGTTCTACCCGCTGTTCACGGAGCTGGGCGTTACGCCGGCCTCCGAGCTGATCAACCTGCCCGGCGGCACCGAGGTGCTCCTGGCCGGGGTGCGCCGAGCCACGAACACGCCGCCGATGCGAAACGGGCGCCGGGTGGTCTTCGTCAGCCTCGACGACGGCACCGGACCGGTCTCGAACGTCGTGTTCTTCCACGACGCCCAGGAGCGCATCGGCGGCCCGGTGTTCCACACCGGCCAGCTGCTGGTGCGCGGCCGCACCCGTCGGTCCGGCGCGAAGGGCGTCTCCGTCACGGGCGAGAACCTGTGGGATCTCACGGATGTCGCCCGCCGGGTCAAGCTGCGTCACGCGGGCGAGGCGGCCGCCCGGAACGCCGACCGCGCCCACGACCTGGCCGACGAACTGGCCGAGGACCTGGCGGCCATGGCGACCACGAATGTGCACCATCTATGGCCCCGACGCACCGCCTGACCCGCGCCTACACTGTTGTCCATGACCGAGAAACAGCGCTACGACGTGCTTCGTCAGTACGCCGACTTCGAACTGCGTCACTATCCCCGCACCGTGCTGGTGCAGGTGGAGGTGGCCGGGCACTTCTCCGCGGCCGGCAACCGCGGCTTCGGGCCGCTCTTCCAATACATCAGCGGCAACAACCAGACCTCGACACGCCTCGCGATGACCGCGCCCGTGATCCAGGAGACCACGACCCCGCAGAGCCACACCGTCAGCTTCGTCCTCCCCGACGGGATGCCGCCCGCGGAGGTGCCCGTGCCCCGCAACGCGCAGGTCAGCACGAAGGAGGTCCCCGAGCGCACGGTCGCCGCCCGCCGCTTCAGCGGCGGCTGGAGCGAGGAAAGGTTCGCGCAGAACGGCACCCTCCTCGTCGACGCGGTGCGCCGCGAGGGTCTCCTGCTCGCAGGCCGACCCTATTTCGCCCGCTTCGACCCACCCTGGAAGCCGAGCTTCCTCAGGCACAACGAAGCGCTCGTCGCCGTCACCGTCACCGGTTCCGGTTCCGTCACCGGTTCCGGTTCCGGTTCCGGTTCCGGAATTTCCTAGTCGTCGGAATTGTCCGTCGAGCTGCCAGGCCTCCCCGGTGACGCTGACGACGGCGGCGACGGTCGCCACCTTCGAGCTGGCCCCGACCATCCAGGTGTCCTTGCCTCCGTCCGTGGTACCGGTCTTGCCGATCAGAGGCACCCGGGGCGTGGTGGCACCCCATGACTGCTGAGCCGTGTTGTCGGTCATCACCCGACGCGTCGCGTAGACCATGCCTGCGAAGGCACCGGCCATGGTCAGCGGAGCCACCTCATTCGTTCGATCACGGCCGCCGCGGTCTGCACGAGCGGGCTGCCGTCGGCGCGATGCACTCCGAAAGCCTCGGCCGTCTGACGGATGCCGCACAGGTCCAGTTTCTTCGCCATCCCGATGAAGCCCGTATTGATCGAGCCGAGGGTGGACTCGAGCGCGCTGTAGTTTCCGCCGCTCTCCCCGGCGTCGTTTCTCGGGTTCCAGTTCTGAAAAACATAGTTCTGCGGCCCCCGACAACTGTCGTTGAACGTGCCCCAGTTGGCCTTCCGCGCCGAGTCGACGCGCTCGTCCGGCCGGTGGCCCGTCTTCAGCCATTCCGCCAGGGTGAAGGCCTGTAGGTCGACCCCGGCTGGAACCCGCTCGAACCACCCTCGGCATAGTCGGTGTCTAGTTGACCCCGTTGTAGGCGGCGCTGGTGGCCTGCACGCTCGTGATGACGCTGCCCACGTCCTTGCCGGGGTACTCCATCGGCACATTGGCCGCCAGGGTCGCTTCCGCCGCCAACTGGAGGTCGAGGTCCAGGATGGTGTACACGGCGTAGCCGCCGCGCCGGGAGTTCTGCAGGCGCTTCCCGTCGTCCTCCCCGAACGCCGGGTCGTTCCGGAGCAGGTGCGTCACGTAGTCGCAGAAGTAGGCGCTGCCCCCGGCGGTCTGGCAGCCGGTGCTCGGCTCCTGGATGGCCGGTTGAACCGGTGTGGCCACGGCAGCCTGGAATTCCGCTGCGGTGATCTTCTCGTGCTCGACCATCTCGCGCAGGATGTAGTCCCGGCGTGCCTTGTTGACTGCGTAGCCGTTGGTCTCACTGCCGGAATTGTCGAGGCGAAACTTGGCCGGGTTGTTCACGATCGCCACCAGGCTTGCGGCCTGCGGCAGGGTGAGCTCTGTGGCCGTCGTGCCGAAGTAGTAGTTCGCCGCGGCCTCGATGCCGTAGACGGTGCCGCCGAAACCGGTGATGTTGAGGTACTGGCGCAGGATGTCGTTCTGGGGGAATTTCTTCTCCGCCGCGATTGCGAGGCGCATTTCCTTGATCTCGCGGGCGGGGGTGGTGGCGTAGATGTTGCTCTTCTGGGAGAGCGGTTCGATGTCCAGGTAGCCCGGCAGACTCTCGAACACGGTGATCGCATTGGTGGCACCGAGACCAGAGAGCGCGATCACCGGGGTGATGGCCGCGGTGACGAGCAGCCCGGCCACGGCACTCAAAACCACGAGGCCCAGCCCCTCCGATGAGCAGAAATGCGAGTCCGCCACCGAGCCCGCAAATGCCGATCAGTCGAGCCACTCCGGCTTTTCTGCGGTTGGCAGGAGGCATCCTCTGGCTTACTGCGCAGAAAAGGCGTGGCACCGGTAGAGATGCCACGCCTCGTCTGGTTCGAGTGTGATTCGCGTCTAGAAGACCGTCAGGCCCCGCGCCTCGAACTGGGCCCTCACCCGCACCAGCAGTGCCTCATCCGGAGGATGAGAGCCGTGCAGCGGGTATGGAATGTTCAGCCGGTCCCATTTGTCCTCCCCCATCTGGTGGAAGGGCAGAACCTCAACGCGCTGCACGTTCGGCCAGCGCGACACGATCTCGGCGACGGCGTCGACGTTGTCGACGGCGTCGGTCAGACCCGGGACGAGAACGAAACGCGCCCAGACGGGAATGTTCCGCTCGCTCAGGCGGTCACCGAATGCGATCGTCGGAGCGAGGTCTCGGCCGGTCACCTCTTTGTACGTCTCGGGGATGCCGGACTTGACGTCGAGCAGCACGAGGTCGAGGTTGTCCAGCAGCGTGTCCGACGCGCTCTTGCCCAGGAACCCGGAGGTGTCCAGGGTGGTGTGCACGCCGAGCTTGTGGCACTCCTCGAAGAGGCGAGTCACAAAGGCAGGCTGCATGAGTGGTTCGCCACCGGAGATGGTCAACCCTCCGCCGGTCGAGTCGAAGACGCCCTTATAGCGCTTGACTCTGGCGACGAGGTCGTCCAGCGTGGTGAGCAACCCATCCTTCATCTTCCAGGTGTCCGGGTTGTGGCAGTACTGGCAGCGCAGCAGACACCCGGAAAGGAAAAGTGTCATTCGCGTGCCGGGACCGTCAACGGCGGTGACCAGTTCCCACGAGTGGACGCTGGCGACCGATCCGTTGTGAATCGCCTCCATTTCGAGGTGGTGGAGTTCAGCCAGTTCGGCTTGTTCACTACGCACGGATGAACCGTCCACCAGGGCGATCGCCGCGCCGGCGCTGGGCAGACCGAGGTTTACTGCTGGCATTGTCTCGTCCTACTCAGCGTCGCCGCGTTGATATCAGTGATCAGTGCGAGTGGAACGTGCGGCTGATGACATCCATCTGCTGCTCGCGGGTCAGGCGGACGAAGTTCACCGCGTAGCCGGACACGCGAATCGTCAGCTGCGGGTAGTTCTCCGGGTGCGCCATGGCGTCTTCGAGAGTGTCGCGGTTGAGCACGTTCACGTTGATGTGGTAACCGGTTGCCGACGTGAACGCGTCGATGAGGCCGACCAGGCTGGTGATCTGCTCTTCCTTGGTGTGGCCGAGACCACTGGGAACCACCGTGTTGGTCAGCGAGATGCCGTCCTGCGCTTCACTGTAGGGGAGCTTGGCGACGCTGAGCGCCGACGCGAGCATCCCGTGGGTGTCGCGGCCGTTCATCGGGTTGGCACCCGGAGCGAACGACTCACCCTTGCGGCGACCATCCGGCGTGTTGCCGGTGGCCTTGCCGTAGACCACGTTGGACGTGATCGTCAGGATCGACTGGGTGTGGATGGCGTCGCGGTAGGTCGGGTGCTTGCGGATCATTTTCATGAACCGCTCCATCACGTCGACGGCGATGGTGTCGACGCGGTCGTCATCGTTGCCGAACTGGGGGAACTCGCCCTCGATCGTGTAGTCGACGACCAGGCCGGTCTCGTCGCGCACCGGGCGGACCGTGGCGTACTTGATGGCCGACAGGGAGTCGGCGACCACACTCAGGCCGGCGATTCCGCAAGCCATCGTGCGGATGATCTCCTTGTCGTGCAGCGCCATTTCGAGACGCTCGTAGGCATACTTGTCGTGCATGTAGTGAATACAGTTCAAAGCCGTGACGTAGGTCTCGGCGAGCCACTCGAGCGTTTCCAGGTAGGCCGGGAAGACGGTGTCGTAGGAAAGCACCTCGTCGGCGTTCGGCGTGGTGGCCGGGGCAACCTGCTTGCCGGACACCTCGTCTTTTCCACCGTTGATCGAGTACAGCAGCGCCTTGACGGCGTTGACGCGTGCACCGAAGAACTGCATCTGCTTGCCGACGCGCATGGGCGAGACGCAGCAGGCGATCGCGGCGTCGTCACCCATCTCGGCGCGGATGATCTCGTCGGACTCGAACTGGATGGCCGAGGTGTCGATCGACACCTGCGCACAGAAACGCTTGAAGCCCTCGGGCAGAGCGTCGCTCCAGAGAACGGTGAGGTTCGGCTCGGGCGCTGCGCCGATGTTGTAGAGCGTCTGCAGGAAACGGAACGTGGTCTTGGTGACGAGCGGGCGGCCGTCTTCACCGATGCCGGCGAGCGACTCGGTGACCCAGGTCGGGTCGCCAGCGAAGATCTCGTCGTATTCGGGGGTGCGCAGGAAGCGCACGATGCGCAGCTTGATGACGAGGTCGTCGATCAGCTCCTGGGCGCCCTCTTCGGTCAGGGTGCCGGCGACGAGTTCGCGCTCGATGTAGGTGTCGAGGAAGGCCGCGTTGCGGCCGAACGACATTGCAGCACCGTTCTGTTCCTTGACGGCGCCGAGGTAGGCGAAGTAGAGCCACTGCACGGCTTCGCGCGCGGTGGTGGCCGGCTTGGAGATGTCGGAGCCGTAGGAGGCCGCCATCTGGATGAGTTCCTTGAGGGC
Source organism: Cryobacterium sp. M23 (assembly GCF_002929655.1). Taxonomy (NCBI): domain Bacteria; kingdom Bacillati; phylum Actinomycetota; class Actinomycetes; order Micrococcales; family Microbacteriaceae; genus Cryobacterium; species Cryobacterium sp. M23. The sequence continues at coordinate 18,971 of NZ_PJJV01000063.1, read as the reverse complement.
CCGGATCTGCTCCGAGTTTTCCTCACGGGCGCGAATGATGTCCTCGGTCGAGGGCTCCATATCGAGCTCGGCGCGGTCGTTCTTCTTGCCCGTGATCAGGGCATCGACGCCGTAGAGGGCGACACGGCGGTAGTCGCCGATGATACGGCCACGGCCGTAGGCGTCGGGCAGTCCGGTGATCAGGTGGCTGTTTCGTGCACGACGGACCCCGGGAGGGTAGACGTCGAAGACGGCGGTGTTGTGGGTCTTGCGGTAATCGGTGAAGACTTTTTCAAGTTCGGGAGACACGGGGTAGCCGTAGGTCTCGAGCGAGGTGGCAACCATGCGCCACCCGCCGAAAGGCATAATGGCACGCTTGAGCGGAGCATCCGTCTGCAGTCCGACGATTACCTCGTTTGCCTGGTCGATGTAGCCCGGAGCGTGGGCCGTAATGGACGACGGCGTGGTGGCGTCGACGTCGTAGACGCCTTTACGGCGTTCCTCGGGGAACATCTCGGTCAGCTTGGCCCAGATCCCCGTGGTGCGTGCGGTCGCTCCGACAAGGAAGCTCGAGTCGCCTAGGTAGGGGGTGTAATTGCGCTGGATGAAGTCGCGCAGATCGATCGAATCCTGCCAGGGGCCGGAGGCGAAGTCAGTCCGACCGGCATCATCCGTTCCGCTGCGAACACCTTCAGTGATTGTCATGTAGATTGCTCTCCTCGTGGGATCGAGACACCCTCTGCGAAAGTGTCTCTCCCGCAGTCGGGCCGAGAGAGCAGGACCACGAGGCTCCGGCTAATGCAACGATGCACCGTGTGACTTGCCCTCTTTTCCAACACTACTCGCGTCAGACCCACCCGAACGCGAAATTTATAAGATTGCATCCATTGATGCATTTATAGATAGGTGCATGAGTGACTAGGGTTGAGGCATGAGCTTCCTCCCGATGTCCCGCGGAGCCGCCAGGCCCCCCGCCGCGGCCCCCTCCGCCGTCGACCGGATCTACACGACCGTCGCCGACGCCATCATCTCCGGCACCTTGGCCGCAAGCTCGCTGATCACCGAGGGCGAAATTGCCGAGGCCCTCTCCACCAGCCGCACCCCCGTGCGGGAGGCCTTCCTCAAACTCCAGGCCCACGGGCTCCTGACGCTCTTCCCCAAGAAGGGCGCGGTCGTCACAGCCCTGGGCGACACGGAGACGGCCGAGCTGCTGCAGGTGCGCGTCATGCTGGAGAACACGGCGGTGACCCTGCTCAGCGAGCGGCCGGACGACATCCCGGGCGTCGACGCCGAGCTGCAGGACCTTATTCGGGTCCAGTCCGACGCCGCCCTGGCCGGCGACCTGCTCACGTTCGCCCGCGCCGACCACCGGTTCCATGCCCGCATCGTCGACGAGACGCATAACCGGGTCATCGACGGGATCTACACCCGGCTCGGCCCCAGGCTTGAGCGCCTCGTGCACCGGGCAGCCCTGCGCGACCCGCGCAACCTCGACCGTCTGGTGGCCGAACACCGAATCCTTGCCCACCACCTGCGCGGCGGCGACACCCTCGCCTACGAGGTCGCTCTGCGCCAGCACGTCGAAGACGGTCATCACGCGCAGCTGGCGCCCTGACCGTCCCCCACCTTCCCGCACCAGCTTTTCAGAAAAGACCCATGACTTTCCGCCGTACCGTTCCCGCCTGGCAGCTCGCCGCTCCTGCCCTGTTCGTCATGGCCTGGGGTGGGAACCACTTCACGCCCCTCCTGCACATGTACGAATCGCTCGGCCACTATTCCGTCGTCATGGCCGACCTCTTCCTCGGCTTCTACGTGGTGGGCCTGGTCCCCGGGCTGCTGCTCGCCGGCGCACTCTCAGACCGCTACGGGCGCAAACCCTTGACCCTGGCAGGCGTCGTCCTGGGAATTCTCGCCAGCATCCTGCTGGGTCTGGGATTCTCAAGCGGGATCATGCTCTCCGCCGGGCGCCTGCTGGCGGGGCTGAGCGTCGCCGTGGCGATGGCGGTGGGAACCGCGTGGCTCAAGGAACTGTCCAGCCCGCCGTTCGACAACCAGGCCGGCCGCACGGCAGGGACACGGCGGCCTTCACTCACCCTCACGGTCGGGTTCGGGCTCGGGGCCGGGGTGGCCGGAGTGCTCGCGCAGTGGGGGCCGATGCCGACCCTCTCCCCCTATGTCGTGCACATCGTGCTCAGCCTGCTTGTGCTCCCCCGCCTGCTGAGGGCCCCGGAGACCGTGCCGCGCTACCGGGCACACCGGCCCTTCTGGCAGGACCTGGCGGTTCCGCTGGCCGGACACCGCCGCTTCGTGCGCGTGATCATTCCGTCAGCTCCCTGGGTCTTCGGCGCCGCCGGCATCGCCTACGCGATCATGCCCACTCTGGTCCAGGACCAACTCGGCAGCCTCAACCTCGCCTACGCGACCCTGCTCACGGTCGTGACCCTCGGCACCGGCGCGCTCGTGCAACCGCAGGTGGCTCGGATCAACCGGGTCACCGATGGGCGTGCACTCATGGTCGGGATGTCCGTGATGCTGCTGGGAGTGGGTCTCAGCGTGGCCACGGCGATCGTGCTGTCCCCGGTGCTCGCGTTCCTCACGGCCGTCGTGCTCGGCGCCGCCTACGGTGTGAGCATCGTGGCCGGGCTCGTGGAGATCCAGAAGATCTCCACGGCGGCCGACCTGGCGGGCATCACCGGGGTCTACTACAGCCTCACCTACATCGGCTTCCTGCTGCCGGTCGCCTTCGCCTGGCTCAATGCCGTGGCCGGTTACCCGGTGCTTCTGAGCATTCTGTTCGTGGTCTGCGCGCTCTGCCTGGCCCTGGTGGCGAACGGGATGCGCCGGCGCGTCACCGAGTAGGCGGCACCTGGATTATCGTCATCCCATGCCCTATTCGCTCCGCCATCTCCTTCCCGCCGACGCCGCACCGGTGCTCGGACTCAACAACGCCGCTGTGCCTGCCGTCAACGCCCATGACGAGGCGAGCCTCTCCGCCCTGCTCGCGGCCAGCAGCCACGCCCTCGCGGTCGTGCACGACGACGCGCCGGGAGAGGTGCTCGGCTTCGCCGTGCTGTTCGGGGTCGACGCCGACTACGCGAGCGAGAACTACCGATGGTTCTCCGCCCGGTCGGAGTCCTTCCTCTACGTGGACCGCATCGTGGTGTCGGACCAGGCCCGCAACCAGGGTCTCGGCGCCCTGCTCTACACCGCGATTTTCGCGGCGGCCCGCGCGGCCGAGGTCGGCCAGGTCTTCTGCGAAGTGAACATCGCACCTCCGAACCCTCGGTCGCTGGCGTTCCACTCCCGGCTCGGCTTCGAGCCGATCGGCGAGCAGTCGACGAAGGGTGGCACCGTCGTGGTGTCCCTGCTGTCGGCTCCCGTCGGCGCGGGCGTACGCTGAGTCCATGACTGTCGACGGTCGCGCAATCCCACTCCCGGATTACCTCAACCACTGGGTGGCGACGCAGCGATGGTTCGCCGACAAGGGCCGTGTGCCGAGACTGGTCAGCATCGGGCGCTGGGTGCTTCCGTGCGAGGAAGCCGAGGTGGACATCCGCACTGAGCTCGTCTTCGATGCCGCAGCCCCGACCCGCACCCTTTACCAGTTGCCCCTGACCCAGCGGACCACTCCCCTCCCCGCAGGCGGGCAGGGCCTCATCGTCACCCTCGCCGACGGCAGCGCGGTCTACGACGGCACCGCCGACCCGGCCTACGGGCGCGCTCTGCTGGGTTTCATCCTGCGCCAGGCCTCCTCACCTGAGCCCGAAAACCTCGGCGCGCGGGCTCGCGGCGAACTCCACTCGAGCGCAGATCCCGCCGAACGGCCGGCCCGGGTTGTCGCCGGCCGCCTGCTGCGCGGAGAACAGTCGAACACCTCGATCATCCTGGACTGCATCGACGCCGCCGGGCGCCCGGCTCGTCCCGTCATCTGCAAGGTGTTCCGGATGCTGCATCCCGGCGAGAATCCGGACGTGTCCGTGCAATCGGCCCTGGCCCGGGCCGGCTCACACTTCGTGCCGGAACCGGTGGGCTGCGTGGTCGGCGAGTGGACCGAGCCGGAGCAACCGCGGGTCACCCTCACGGGCCATCTCGTCTTCGCCCAGGAGTTCCTGCCGGGCGCCCCGGATGCCTGGCGGGCCGCCCTGGCCTCTGCCGGGGCCGGGGAGGACTTCAGCGAACAGGCGCGGGCGCTGGGCGTGGCGACGGCAGCCGTGCACGCCGACCTGGCCGCCGTGATGCCCACTCACGACGCCACCCCCGCGGTCATCGCCGCCGAACTCGGCCGCATGCGCGAGCGCTACCGCAGCGCCGCCGCCGAGGTGCCCGCCCTGACCGGCTACGATACGGCCGTCGAGGCGATCTTCGAGCGGGCGGAGAGGGCTTGCTGGCCCCGGCTGCAGCGCATCCACGGCGATTTCCACCTCGGCCAGGCCCTCGAGGTCCCCGGCCGCGGCTGGGTGCTGGTGGATTTCGAGGGCGAACCGCTGCGCCCCCTCGTCGATCGCACCCAGCCGGATGTGCCGTTGAAGGACATCGCCGGGATGCTGCGGTCCTTCTCCTATGTGGCCGGCACGGTGGAGCGGTCCTCGCCCGGCGACCAGACGGCGTCGGCCGAAGCGTGGGCCGCGGCGTGCCAGCACGCGTTCCTCGACGGCTACACGCTGCGATCCGGCCAGAGCCTGGCCGGTCAGGAGCCCCTGCTCGACGCGTTCGAGCTGGACAAGGCCCTCTACGAGGCCGTCTACGAGACCCGCAACCGACCCTCCTGGCTGCCGATCCCGCTCGCGGCCATCCGCGGCCTCGTCCTGGAGGTCTCCGCCGGATTGCCGTGAGCGGCCGGAACGGCCGGTCAGCGCTTGAGCTCGGGGAATTGGTCGTCGCGCCACTCACCGGGGAGCCGGGTGTTCTCGGCGGCCGCGGCATCCTCGCGCATGCGCAGTTCCACCCGGCGGATCTTACCGGAACTGGTCTTGGGCAGCTCGTAGAACTCGACCCGCCGCACCCGCATGTACGGGGGCAGACCGGTGCGGGCGTGGCGCAGCACCGAGAGCGCCGTTTCGCCGTTGGACTCCCAGCCCGCCGCCAGGGCGATGTAGGCCTTGGCGATGTTCAGCCGGGTGTCGTCGGGCGCGGGCACGACGGCCGCCTCGGCCACGGCCGGGTGCTCCAGCAGCACGCTCTCGACCTCGAACGGGGAGACCTTGTAGTCGGAGGACTTGAAGATGTCGTCGGTGCGGCCGATGAACGTGATGTAGCCTTCGGCGTCGCGGCTGGCGACATCACCGGTGTGGAAGTAACCGTCCCGCACGGCCTCCCGCGTGCGTTCGGGATCCCCGTGGTAGCCGGCCATCAGGTTGACCGCGGTGCGGGACAGGTCGAGGCAGATCTCGCCCTCGTCGCTCTCCTCACCGGTGATGGGGTCGAGCAGCGTGATCGCGACGCCCGGCAGGGGCATCCCCATCGAACCGGCCAGAAGTGCGGAACCCGGGGCGTTGCCCACGATCGCCGTGGTCTCGGTCTGGCCGTAGCCATCCCGGATGGTGAGTCCCCAGGAACGCTGGATCTGGTGGATGACCTCCGGGTTGAGCGGCTCGCCGGCCGAGAGGATCTCGCGCAGGCCTATCGGCTTGGCGCCGACGTCGGATTGGATCAGCATGCGCCACACGGTCGGCGGGGCGCAGAAGGTGGTCACTTTCGCGCGGTGCAGCTGGTCGGCGAGGGCGAACGGGTCGAATCGGGCGTAGTTGTAGACGAAGACGGTGGCCTCGGCGATCCACGGGGCGAAGAAGCTGCTCCAGGCGTGCTTACCCCAGCCGGGCGAGCTGATGGCCAGGTGCACGTCGTCCGGGCAAAGTCCGATCCAGTACATGGTGGTCAGGTGCCCCACGGGATAGGACGTCTGGGTGTGCACCACCATCTTCGGCTTGCTGGTGGTGCCCGAGGTGAAGTAGATCAGGGACGCGTCGTCGGAGGACACGACCACGGCGGGCTTCTCGGCCGCGACGAGCGCGGCATCCGCGTAGTCGGCCCAGCCGGGGGTGGCCGCACCGACGCAGACGCGCGAGAAGTCGCCGGGCACCGCGTCGAACTTGGCGGCGTCGCCGGCGTTGGCGATGACGTGCTGCACACCGCCGCGCAGAACCCGGTCGGCCAGGTCGCCGGTCGCAAGCACAGTGGACGTGGGCAGGATGACCGCGCCCACTTTCATGATGGCGAGCATCAGCTCCCAGAGCTCGACCTGGTTGCCCAGCATCAGCATGACGTGGTCGCCGTGCCCGACGCCCCGGGAGATCAGCCAGGTGGCCACCTGGTCGGAGCGCGCCGACATCTCACTGAAGGTCACCGTCAGTTCGCGGCCATCCTCCTCCACGATCCACAGGGCGGTCTTGTCGTTGCCCGCGGCGATGACGTCGAACCAGTCGACAGCCCAGTTGAAGTTCGCCCCCACATCCGGCCACTCGAACTCGGCCTGGGCGCGCGCATGATCGTCTCGCAGCTGCAGAAGGTGGTCGCGCGCGCCTCGAAAGGCGGTGGTGCTCTGGGGGGTGGTCATCCGACCCATCTTCCTCGGTTCAAATGCCCGAAACGGAATACGACACCCGGCCGCGGGGCCGGCAGGTCCCGCAGGTCCCGCAGCTCGGCGCCGTTCGGGCCGAGCAGCGCGAAGATCTTCCTCGGCGTGATGAAGCGCTTCAGGGAATGGCGCGGATCGCGTCCACCAGGGCGGCGAAGCGGGCGTTGCCGGGCAGGTCGTCGATGAGCACGGACTTTCCGTCGGGGCCGGCCAGCGGGATGCGCCAGTTCGGGTACTCGTTCGAGGTCCCGGGCTGGTTCTGGGTCCGGCGCTCACCGACCGCATCCACCAGAGCCACGCCAAGGAGCGACGAGGGCGTCAGCGCGGTGTACGCGTAGAGCGCCTCAACCGTCTCCTGCACGGTCGGGGCTGGCTCGGTGCCGAGCGGCGGCAGCAGGCCGCGTTCGCGAAGCGCGGCCAGCATGGCGGACTGCTCGGCAAGGTCCGCGGTGCGCTCTTCCTCGACCGATCGCCCGAGCAGACCGAGCGACTCGCGCAGGGCCACGTGGTCGCCGGCGAGATAGCCGGCCGTCGGAGGCAGATCGTGGGTGTTCACACTGGTCAGGCAGGCCTGGCGGTACCGTTCGGGGGCCAGCGGCACGCCGTTGACTCGTTCGAACCAGAGGATCGAGGTTCCGAAGATGCCGCGTTCGGCGAGGTAGTCGCGCACCCAGGGCTCGAAGACGCCGAGGTCTTCGCCGATCACCACCGCGCCGGCGCGCTGGGCCTCGAGGGCCAGGATGCCGATGAGTGCCTCGTGGTCGTAGTGCACGTAGGTGCCCTCTCCCGGTCCGGCGCCGACCGGGATCCACCACAGGCGGAACAGACCCAGAATGTGATCCACCCGGATGCCGCCGGCGTGGTGCAGGATGCTGCGGAGCATGTCCCGGTAGGCGACGTAGCCCGACTCGGCCAGCCGGCCGGGGTGCCACGGCGGCTGCGACCAGTTCTGGCCCTGCTGGTTGAACATGTCCGGCGGGGCGCCCACGGTCATGCCCGGGGCGAGAACGCCCTGCAGGGTCCAGGCGTCGGACCCGGTGAACTGCACCCCGACCGCGAGGTCGTGCACGATGCCGATGGCCATTCCGGCATCCGTCGCCGCGCGTTGAGCGGTCTCCAACTGCTGGTCGCAGAGCCACTGGAGCCAGCTGTGGAATTCAATGCGGTCCGCGAGCTGCTCCCGGTGCTCGGCGGCGAAGGGACCGCGGGGGCCGCGCGGCTCGATCGACCATTCCGGTGCATCCGCCGGGAACAGCTCGGCCAGGGCGCACCAGAGCGCGAAGTCGACCAGACCCTGACCCTGCTCGGCGCAGAATTCCTCGAACCGGTGAACACGGGAGGGGCTCGGCCGCACCTCGTGCACGGCTTCCAGCGCGGTCAGTTTGGCGGCGTAGGCGCAGTCGCGGTCGAGGTGGTCCGCCTCCAGGTTGGCCGAGTGCTGCCGGTCAGCGAGGGACTCGACAACGGCTCGTGCCGCCGGGGCGAGGTAGGCGTATTCGGGCACGTCCTCGACCCGGATGTACAGCGGGTGGAAAAAGCGCCGGCTCGACGGCAGGTAGGGGGAGGGCTCGACCGGCGGGGCAGGCTCGGACGCGTGCAGCGGATTGACCAGGACGAAGTCGGCTCCGTACTGGGAGCCGGAGATGGCGGCCAGGTCGGCAAGGTCGGCGAAGTCGCCGATCCCCCAGCTCCGGGAGGAGCGCACCGAGTAGAGCTGGGCCATCAGACCCCAGTCGCGATGCCCGGTCAGGTTGCGGGTGGTCTCGAGCCGGGGCGGGGTCACGACGAGGCCGCAGCGCGCCGTGTGGTCTCCGCTCTCTGCGTGCAGGGTATGCCAGCCCAGAGGCAGGCCGGCCGGAATCTGGAACATCGCCCGGCTCGTCGGCCGACCGTCGACGGTGCGGGGTTTCTCCCAGAGCCCCGTCTGCAACACCTCGTGCCGGGTGCCGTCCTCGGCGACGATCCAGACGAGGGCCGTCGAACCTGCGCCGGCGTGCACGGGCACCTCGGCCTCGCCGCCCTCGCGGAGCACCACGACGGGAGGCAGGAGCCGGCGCCAGGGCGCGAGGCTCTGCTCGGTCAGGGCCGCATCAACCTCGGCGGGCGTGCCGGCGGGAACGCCGAGGGCACCCAGGACCTCACGCAGGGTGCCGACGTCGACCGCCCGTGAAGCACCGTCCCAGCCCGTGAAAGAGGTGTCAACCCCGAGTGATCGTGCCAGTTCCAGCAGCGCCGCCGCAGCACGGTCGGTTGGTTCGAGTTCCATGGGACCACTCTAGATCCGGACCGGTCCCGGACCCGCGCCGGACCCCGCCGGCTCTACCTGCCGAAGCGCAGGACGAAGGCCTTCATCAGGTTGGCCGGCTCGGTGACGATGGATGCGTCGATCGCCGCGATGACGTCGTCCAGGGCGTCGGGATCGAAGTAGCCGTACTCGCGGTAGATGCGGATGCGGGTCAGGATGCCGGCGTTGGTCAGTTCCGGATGGAATTGCGTCGCGTAGACGTTGTTGCCGACCCGGAACGCCTGCACGGGACAGTTCTGCCCGGTCGCCAGCAGGACGGCGCCGGGCGGCAGCTCTGAACAGGCCTCTTTGTGCCCGACGAAGGCCTGGAAGGTGGGCACGAGCGCGGCGAACAGCTGGTCGGCTGCGCCTGCCTCGGTGAGGGAGATCCAGGTCGGCCCGGCCTCCTCGGACCAGGTGCGGTCGAGCCTGCCGCTCAGATGACTGGTGAGCAGTCCGACGCCGTAGCAGGCACCGAGGAAGGGGAAGTCCCGGGCCAGCACCTGGTCGAGGAGGGCGGCCAAATCGGCCTCGACGCGGCGTTGCACGGACGACTTGACCTCGGCGGAATCGCTCGCGTTGAAGGGGCTGCCGCCCACGATGATGCCCGAGTATCCGTTCAGGTCGATCGGCGGCATCGGCGCAGCCTCGAGCCGCACCCGGTGGAGCTGGTCGGGTTCCAGATCGCCGGCCGCGAGGAAGCCGGCGTACTCGTCATCGGCGGCTTCGTCCTCAGAACGGGTGGCGAGCAGCAGGAAGGGCTTCACAGCATCATCGTAGTGGCGGGCCTCGGTAGACGCGGCTCCGGCTTCGACCTGGCTGTGAGCGCGTCGAAGACCTGGTCTCCCCCTGCACCAGGAGCTGCTGCATCTGCGCGGCGTCGAATGCGAACCCCACCACCGACCTATGCGGGTGCGCCGGCGATGTTGACCATCCAGCTCACGCCGAATTTATCGACGCACATGCCGAAGCTGTCGCCCCACGGCGACGGCTCGAGCGGCATGACGACGGTGCCCCCGGCCGCGAGCTTGTCCCAGTAGCCGCGCAGCACCGGTTCGTCGTCGCCGCTGAGCGACACGGAATAGTTGGTGCCCGGACGGTATTCCATCCGGTTCGGAGTGTCGGAAGCCATCAGCACCAGGCCGTCGTCGGTGGTCAGCATGGCGTGCATGATCTTGTTCTGCTCAGCCTTGTCGTCGCTCGCCTCGAACTCGGCGAACGTGCTCAGCGTCAGCTCGCCGCCGAACACCGTCCGGTAGAACTCCATCGCTTCCCGGGTCGTATCCCGGAACCCCAGGTAGGGATTGAGTTGGGTCGTCATGGTGGAGCCTCTTTCTATCATGGGGCGAATGCTCCGATTATCGGCCCAACCCCGCGCCAGCACGAGGCGTGCGGGGAAGTCTTCTACGCTGGGACCATGGACTCCCCCAGGGCCGCCCTGCTGCGGCCGATTCTCACCCTCACCATCAACCCCGCTCTCGACGTGAGCACGTCAACCGAGCACGTGGTCAGCGAGCACAAGATGCGCTGCGGCCGGTCCCGCCTCGACCCGGGCGGCGGCGGCGTGAACGTGGCTCGGGTAGTGCAACGTCTCGGCGGGCAGGCCCTGGCCGTGTACACCGCGGGCGGCCCCACCGGGGAGGCCTTCCGCCGGCTGATCGAAGCCGAACGCATCCCGACCATCGCGGTGCCGATCCACGGCAGCACCCGCGAGAGCTTCACCGTCGACGAGTCGGGCACCGGCAAGCAGTTCCGTTTCGTGCTGGAAGGCCCCGAGCTCAGTGAAACCGAGTGGCGGGCCTGTCTCGCGGTCGTCGGAGAGTCGATTCCGGTCGGCGGCTATGTGGTCGCCAGCGGCAGCCTGCCGCCGGGAGTCCCGGATGATTTCTACGCCCGGGTCACCCGTCTGACGCACGGGCGCGACGCCCGCTGCATCGTGGACACGTCCGGTCCCGCGCTCGCGGCCGCGCTCGACGAGGGGGTCTACCTGGTCAAACCGAGCGGGCGTGAGCTGGGAGAGCTCGTCGGCGCAACCCTCGACACCGAACAGAGCAAGATCGACGCGGCCGCCGAGCTCGTCGCCCGCGGGTCCGCGGAAGTCGTCGCGCTGACGCTCGGCGGAGCGGGAGCCGTGCTCGCCTCGGCGAGCGGGATCATCCGTCTGGGGGTGCCGCAGGTCACAGTGCAGAGCACCGTCGGGGCCGGCGACAGCTTTCTCGGTGCGTTCGTGCTGCGGATCGCGCAGGGGTTCCCGGTGGACCGGGCGTTCCGGGCCGCCGTCGCCGCCGGCAGCGCCACCGCGATGACACCGGCCACGGAACTCTGCCACCGGGTCGATGTGGAACGCCTGGAGGCCGAACTGGTGGCACTCGCGTGAAGCTCACCGACATTGACCCGCCCAGCCGCAGCTTTTCCCGGTGGCTCACCGACGAAGAGGTGGGGCAGGTGCTCGCCTCCAGCCGCGGCTGGAGGCTTGCGCCGGACGGCGGCGTGATGGCCGGCAAGATTCGCAAGACCCGGATCGCGCCGTCTCTGACCGCGCTCGGCGCCACCGCGGCCGCCGAGCGGTGGATCAGCCGCGCGGCGGTGCCCGGCAGGGACGGCAGCGGCCCGACGCACATCATGTGGGGTATCTTCAACGCCCGAACGGACGCCGAGATCGCGGCTAAAGTCGATTCATGACCGCTGACGCTGCCACCGGCACCCGCACCCCCCGCACCTCGATCCCCCGCTTGATCGGCCGATTGGCTCTGGGAGCGTTCCTGCTCTTCGCCGGGATCAGCCACCTCGCCTGGAACCGTGAGGCGTTCCTCGCCCAGGTGCCCACCTGGTTGCCGCTTGAGGGTGATTTCGTCGTGGTTGCGTCGGGCCTGGTCGAGATCGCTCTGGGCCTGTCCCTGCTGCTGCTGGCCAGGCGCAAGGTGCAGGTGGGTTGGGTCGTGGCCCTGTTCTTCCTGGCAATCTTCCCCGGCAACATCTCCCAGTTCGTCACGGCCACCGATTCGCTCGGCCTGGATTCGGACCTGTCCCGTGGCATCCGCCTGCTCTTCCAGCCGGTGCTCGTGGCGTGGGCGCTGTGGTCGACCGGTGCGTGGCGCGCCTGGCGGGCACGCCGTGCAGCGTAAGTGATACCCCATGGGGTATGTTGGGCGGACGAGTTCAACGAAAGGGTTCAACGGATGTGCCGTCAAGTTACGTGTAAGAAGTGTGGAAAAACGACCTGGGCCGGGTGCGGCCAGCACGTCGACCAGGTGATGCGAGGCGTTCCGGGTGCACAGCGGTGCCGCGGACACGAGAAAGACGCCCCGACCCCCGGCTTCTTCGCGCGGCTCTTCTCCCGCAGCTGAGTCCGGAGTCAGTAGTCGCTGGCGGACAGGTCGGTCGCGGCGTCGTGCTTGAGCTTCAAAAGGGCGAGGTCGATGTGCAGAAACACCTCGGTGCGGGCCTCCCGCCGGGCCTCGTAATCGGGGTCATGCCAGTCGATGTTCAGCCTGATCAGGCGTGACGACACCGCGTCACTGACCTCGTCGCTGGCGGCCCGCTGGGCCCGCCGCACGAGACGCGCGACCTTGTCGTCGTCGGCGGCCACGGCCTCGAGGGCCTCGGCGAGCTTCTCGTGCACGCGTCGGCGCAGTTTGAGCTGAATGATGTCGCGGCGCTGGTCTTCCGTGAGATCGGAGGTCCACCGTGACCTGGTCAGCTCTGTGCGCAGGTCCTTGACCCGGCGGGCGTACTGCTCGTTCTGCCGGGTGAGCAGGTGCAGCTCGTGCCGGGCGGTCGCCGCGTAGCGTTCCGGATCGTAGTCGGTGTGATCACCGAGAGCGCCCACGATGATGTCGTTCTTCACCGCCATCCGGACGGCGGAAAGCGCGATCTTGAGCCCCTCGTCGACGATCACCTTAATTGCGGCCACGCCACAAAATCTTACTGTGCGGGCCTGCCGAAATCAGGGCTCCCCCTGTCGCGGTAGGGCCCTGCGCGGAGCTTAACGCGAGCGCACCGGCGACGAGAGCGGCGTGATGTAGGAGAACCCGGTGCTGTTGTTCTTGGTCATCGAGAGCACCAGCTCCATGTGCGGCTCAAGCGCGGTGACCTTGTCGAGCGGGGAACCGATGATGAGCTGGAAGCCCAGCCCCTTCCACGCCGACACGGCACGGCCGGCGAACTCGGAGTCCGATTTCACGAAGCCCTCATCGAGGAAGACCGGCGCGAAACGCGGGCGGGTGCGACTCTCGTCGCCGAGCTGGAACCGCAGGGCGGCTCCCACGACGAACGCCACCAGTTCCTGGGACTCGCCACCGCTCTTGCCGCCGAGCGACGAGTAGGTGCTGACTTCCACGCCCTCCGGGGTGGTGCGCACGGCGGTGATCTCCACGTGCCGACGCACGTCGAGCAGCAGATCGCGCTGGGATTCCTGGCGCGGACCGTCGGCGGACTTGCGGATCAGGTTCATGAACGCCTGCAACCGGGTGAACCGGCTTTCGGTCTGCTCGTCGGTGAAGGCATCCGTGGATCCGGAGGACAGCACCTTGAGTTCCGTGCGAAAGGCGGTGGCGTCGTCGCGGTGGAGGCGACGCAACGCGATCTTGAGGCGGTCGCGCCCGGCTCCGAACGGCAGTGTGGTGAGGATCTCGTTGATGGGACGGAGACGATCTTCGATTTCCTCGATGGAGGAGGTGAATGCCCCGACCAGGGGAACCAGGTCCTGGCCGCTCCAGAGCGCGAGGCGGCGCTTCCACTCCTGGCGCCGATCGTGCAAGCCGAGTGTGTAGACGGCGTCAAGGATGTCCCGGTAGCTCGGGTAGGAATCGAGCGAGACGCCGATGTTCGGGTCGGGCCAGCGGCTCTGAAAGGTCTCGAAGATGCCGATCAGGGTGTTGCGGGCGCCCGCGGCGCTGTCCCGGTCCTGGCTGGACTGCTCGGTGAGGCGCTCGCGCAGCCGCCTGATGGCCCCGTCGAACGCGTCGAGGTCGTGCTGGTCGGCGACAGCCGCGAACTGGGCGTCGAGGTGGGTGGCGTGCTCCTCCGACAGGGACAGCGCGGCCTCCGGGTCACCGTCGATGCGGTCGAGGCGGCTGCTCACCGCATCCTGCCGGTCCACGAAGCGGCCCTGCTCGGCGACGAGGGCCTGCAGGGCAACCTCCGTGGCGTGCTTCAGCTTCTGGGCTGTTTCCAGTTCGGCGGCCAGACGCTCTTCCTCGTCTTTCAGGACGCGCAGCACGTCACTGTCGGCGAGCACGCGCTCGCGCTCGGCCACCTTGTCAGTGATGCGGACATCCGCGGCTTGCACGTCGATGGCCGGCCAGGCCGCGTCGACGACGAACTGGTGTGCGGCCCTGCGGGCCCGGAGGTCGGCGAGACTCGCCCCATGCGCAAAGGCTTCACGCGCCAGGCTGTCGGCCTCCAGCCGCAGGCGGGCCAGCTCCTCGTCGATGTCGTGCAGGCGGGTGCGGCTGGAGAAGCCGATGATCGACTTCTGGTCGCTGTTCCAGCCATGGGCGCCGCGGGAACCGTTGCGGGTCTGCCCACTCGGGGTGACCCTCGGGCCGTCCCCGACGAGGTCGGCGGCCGTGGCGACGCACTCCGCGTCGAGGTTCGCGGCCTGTACCCGGTCCCGCACCCAGCCACTGAAGGGCGAGTCCTTGAAGACGAGCTTTCCCGACACGAAGCGCGGGTCACCGTCGATCTGCTCGTGCGAGCGCAGCGGCACCCCGTCGAAGTGGATGCGCACGGGGATGCGGAGCGGGTCGATGGCCAGGCTGAGCGCGCGCAGACGAGTCTCGTCGACGAGCAGGACGCGCACGACGGAGGCCAAGGTGACCTCGGCCGCCTGGCGCCAGGCGTCCTCGCCGGGGGCCAGATCGATCAGTTCGGCGAGGAAGGGCAGCTCCTCGGCGGGGATGCCCGACGCCTCGGCGATCAGCAGGCGTGCGCTGTGCAGGTGCTGGGGAACCAGACTCGCCCGCCCGGACAGGAATTGGTGCTCCTGCCCCAGGGTGCGGAGGTTCTCCTCGACCGGATAGGCCGTGCGTTGCAGCGCGCTTCTCTTGTTCTCGAGGTCGGTCTCGGCAGTGGGAAAGCCGGACAGGAACCCGTCGGCCGCGGCGCGGGCCCGATCGAAGTCGTCGCCGGAGTCGATGGAGAGGCCGAGAGGCCGGATGCGCTCGTCGAACTTGGAGCGCTCGGCGGCCACGTCGTCGCGTTTGTCGGTGAGCTGGCCAAGCTCGTTCTGCAGGCTGACGAGCACGTCGCCGCCGTTGTCACGCTGCTGGCGCTGCAGGTCGGCGACGCGCGCTTTCA
Organism: Cryobacterium sp. M23; assembly: GCF_002929655.1. Classification (NCBI taxonomy): domain Bacteria; kingdom Bacillati; phylum Actinomycetota; class Actinomycetes; order Micrococcales; family Microbacteriaceae; genus Cryobacterium; species Cryobacterium sp. M23. Next base: position 3,834 of record NZ_PJJV01000063.1, on the reverse strand, counting down.
ACGCGGTCTCGGCATCGCGGGCCGTCGTGGAGCGAAGCTGGGTGTCGCGCCGCTGCACCCGGTTGACGTCGGCGGCTTCCTCGAGCAGGCTCTGCTCCGTGCGGAGCTGCCACAGCACGAACGGCGTGTCGCCGGAGCGGTGCACGCCGAAGGTGTCGATCAGGTCGGCCTTATCGGTCGCCGTCTCGTAGACGCGGTGCAGGACGGGCAGGCGTTCCAGCACCTTGGCCTTCTGCGCCTCGGCGACCATGGCGCCGTAGGACCGTTCGAGGTCTTCGAAGTGGGCGACGGCCTTGTCGGCGGCCGCGTAGGTGGACGGTTCCTCAAGCACCATCGACTTGTAGAGCCCGTCGACCGTCTTGACCTGCTGGCCGGCCTGGATGCGTGCGAGCAGCCGGAGCGCCTTGCCGCCCTCGCCGTTGGCGCCGATGCCCAGGCGGGTGTACAGGGTCTGGGCGAACGCCGCATAGGTGTCGAAGACATCCAGTCCGGGGAACCGGGATTTGAGGGCGCGCTTGTCGAACCGGGACTCGGTCACCTCGGCCAGGTCGCGCAGGTCGAGGTATCCGTCGATCGTGGCCATCTTCATGGTGATGTCGGCGAACCGGGTGCCGCCACGGGGCACGAAGTAGGCCCGCAACACGGTGAAACGGCGCTGGTTGTCGTCGATGAAGGTCATCGACACGGCACCCCAGGTGGACTCGTGGGCACCGCGGAGCACCTGGTCCTGCAACTCCCCCGTGCCGGCCTCCCGGTTGGCGTCGGTCTTGCCCTTGAGGTAGGTCATCAGGCTGCGCTGGTCGGCGCTGCGCGCCCGCCCGGAACCGGCGTCGTTGGAGGCGCCGTTGAAGGGGGTGTCCGACGGCATCATCAGGGCGAGGTAGGCGTCGAGCAGGCTGCTCTTGCCGGTTCCGGACGCGCCGGACACCAGGGTGGCGCTGGGCGCGAAAGCAACCTCGTGGTGGCCCTGAAAGCCGCCCCAGTTCACCATCTGGAACGACTCGGCGCGCCACTGCGTGGTGCCTTCGGTGAGGCCGTCGACATAGAAGAGCGGGGAATCGTTCATGACAGGGCCTCCGGCAGGGCTTCGGACAGGAGAGGCAGATCGTCAAGATCGGTGGCTTCCGGGCCGGGATCAGCGTTCTGGGTGACCAGCCACTCCAGCAGTTCGCTCAGCCGTTCCACCGGCAGCAGCACCTCGATCACGGCGGAGATGCGGAATCGGTCGGGGTCGCTGGTCTTCAGCAGCACCCGCGCCTTCGCGAGGCTGTCGACGGCGGCCGTGGCCTTTCGGGCGTCGCCCCAGCGGTCGGTGGCGTGTTCGGGCCGGAAATGGCCGACGTTCTCCACCAGGTTGTCGCGGTCCACGATAACGATGTCGTGGCCGTTGGCACGCTCGCTGCGGAACCGCTGCCGCAGCAGCACGAGCAGAATGGTCTCCTCCCGCGTGTAGGACACGTCGTGCAGCAGGGTCGGGAACCGGTCTCCGCCCTCGGCGACCGCCTGCCGTTTGAATGCCACCTCGTAGTGCAGGTCGACATGCAGATCGAGGAACATGTCGTTCAGGCGCGATTTGAGCAGGCTCTGGGAGCGCAGCAGCGTCTGCCATTCGGCCGGCTGCAGCGCGGCGGAGATGTAGCGGTGCTTCAGCAGCAGCACCAGGGTGCGACGCTGCTCCACGGTGAGTCCGCCCTCGTCGCCCTCGAAGAGGGAAAAGCTGGGCGAATCGATGTCGGGGTGCTCGGCGGTGGGCTCGTCAGTCATTGTCGGATCCGTAGTTCAGGGCGGACAGCGCCGCAGTTTCGTCGTCGCTGAGCATGATTCGGGGCACCTCGAAGCTGCGGGTGGAGCCGTCGGGTCGCACGGTTTCGAAGCGTTCGAGCGTCTGGGACCGGCTGACCGCATCGATCTGGGTGGCGATCTGAAGCATCCCCAGGATCTCGACCGGGCGGCGCAGGGTGACGTCGAGATCGTTGAAGGCGTCACCGACGGATGCGGCGTCGCCTTGGTTGAAGGCCGTCACGATCGCGTCGCGCAGCTCCCCCAGCAGCGGGCCGCCCTGCGTGCGCATCTCGTCGAGACTCGGTGGCGGCGGGGCATCGTCGGAGACATCCTGCAGCTCGGGCGGCGCGCGGTGGGCGCCCGGGTCGTAGAAGCGTTCGCGGAGGTGCGGGGCGTCGAGGGTTCCCGGCATGAGTTCGGCGGTGACCGTGGAGCGGGGCCCGGCGGTCTGCATCCAGGTCGCGAGTTCCTTGTTGATCTCGCGCAGCAGGCGTTCGAGTTCGCGGTCCTTGACCACGTCGTGGTTGACGATGTGCTCGCGCAGGGTGGTCGTCAGCCCGTTGCGTTGGGTGAGCACGTCGTCGATGCCCTTGCGGATCAGGCGCACGGTGCCCATGAAGCTGCGGCGGTCGGTGGCGCTGAGCTCGAGGGCGAACGGATGCAGCAGGATCGTCTCCAGGTCGTCCCCCAGCTCCCGCAGCAGGTCGTCGTTGCGCAGCAGGGTGAAGGCCCCCTCGAAGGCGCGACCTTCCGGGGTCGAGGTCATCAGGGCATCCGTTTTCGCGAGGTACTCGTCGAGTACCTCGCTGATCGGGCGTTCCTCACCGCGGAAATCGTTGACGATCTGCCGGTGCATGGCGGCGACGGATTCCTCGACGCGTTTGAAATCGCTGGGCAGCTGGCCGATCAGGTCGACCAGGTCGGCGTAGCCCTCACGCATCTGCTCGTTCGAGACGGGCGCGATCTCGCCGCCGGCTGCGAGGCGGTCGCGCTCGGCGGCGTTCTCGGCGATCGCCCGGTCGAGGCGACGAATGCGCTCCTCCCGATCAGGGTTGGCCTGCGTGGCGCGGTGATGCACCGTGTCGACGATCGTGGTGAGACGGGATTCGCTGATCAAAGCCCGATCGCGGGACAGGCTCTCGACCAGGAGCAGCGCCTCGAGTGCGTGCGAGGTGAGCGAGTAGTGTTCTTCGTCGCCCTCCCCCGTTTCGCGGAAGAGCCACTGGTCGTTCATCCACTGCACGCAGAGAGCCCGACCGGTCTTGCCCGGCACATCGCTGCCGACCGAGCGCAGGTCGGCAAGGTAGGCGTCGACCTGAATGTGCAGCAGATCGGCCCGCACGCTGCGCCGGTCGCGGCTGAAGGAGGACTTGAACACGAAGAGCACGAACGGCGCCCACTTCCGGTCCAGCAGGCGCAGGGTGGGTTTGTCGAAGGCTTCGCGCACCCGCGCCAGTTCACCCGCAAGCTCGCTCATATAGAAGTTCCTTCCCGGGCCTCCTCAAGGGTAACGGTCCTCGCGTGCGGGCCGACACGCGGGCAGGCGCTCGTGGCGCGTGTGAGACTGTCAGGACAAGCTGAAGGAGCGACACGTGACCGACCCGCGCGCGAACATGGAGGGCAACAACCTGCTCAATCTCGGTGCGCCCCACCTGGACTGGTCGAAGACGCCCGGCCGGGTGCCGGGTTTCTGGGTGTCGGTCGTCAGCGTCGTCCTCGCGGTGCTGCTGCCGTTTCCCGCGCTGTTCGTTGCCCTGATCGGGCTTTCCCTTTCACTGCGGGCTTTCAGTGTGATCCCGGCCGGCGCCCGAGGGCGAGGGCTGGTGCTCGCGTCGCTGGCCCTGTCGGGAGTCGCGATTCTGGCTGTCGTCGTGCGGCTGGTTCTGGTCTTCGTCTAGCCGTCGTGTTCCAGCCGTCGTGTTCCAGCCGTCGTGTTCCTCTCCGCGTCCTGAACGAATTCGACGGAGATTCTGGCTCTCCTGCTTCATCCGTGGGTGTTGCGGAGCGCCTTAACGGCCGCACGCCGCTTCCTGTCTAGGTTTCTGACTGTCT
>NZ_PJJV01000062.1:0-68585 GCF_002929655.1 Cryobacterium sp. M23 | reverse complement strand
TGGGCACAGCCGAGCGGCTGGCGGCTCGGCCCGGCCCGGCCGGTGCACTACAGCCTGCGGGTCAGCGCCACCGAAACCGTCGACGTTGCCGTGCTGACCGGCCCGGACGGCCTGAGCGTGGCCGTCGACGAACGGATGCCCGTTCCCGGCCGACTCGCGCCCGTCACCGGCCGCGCCGACACCTTCGCCTGTGAACTGGGCGGCCGCCTTGAGGTGCTGCAGCTCGTGTCCGACGGCCCGCGCCTCTGGCTCGGCCAGAGCGGTTTCGGCACCGAGCTGGTGCACCGCTCCCGGGCCGAGCAGCTCGCCGACCGCCTCGCCGGCCTCGACCGGGCCGGGGGAGAGGCCGGGGCGGCCCGGCCGGAGGTGCGCTCGCCGATGCCCGGGACCGTGGTTGCCGTGCACCTCGCCACGGGCGACCTGATCGTCACCGGCCAGCGCATCCTCACCGTGGAGGCCATGAAAATGGAGCACCATCTGCTGGCCGAAACGGATGGCCGGCTCACCATCGGCGTGCACCCGGGTGACCTCGTGCGCCTCGACCAGATCGTCGCCACAGTCACCGCCACCGCCGTGACCACCGGGACGGAAGCCACACCACCAGCCACGCCAGTCAAGGGAGACCCAACGTGAAACAGGAACTGACCGAGCAGCAGCAGCAGCTCAGCGACACCGTGCGCGACTTCGCCGACATGGTCGTAGCGCCGGCCGCCTACGAGTACGACACCAAGCGCAGCCTGCCCTATGACATCATCGCCCAGATGGGGGAGTTGGGCCTGTTCGGCCTGCCATTCCCGAAGGAGTACGGCGGCCAGGGCCAGGACTACTTCGCGCTCTGCCTCGCGGTCGAGCAGCTTGCCCGGGTCGACCAGTCCATCGCCGTCACCCTCGAGGCCGGCGTGGGGCTCGGCATCATGCCCGTCTACCGGCGCGGAACCGAGGCGCAGAAGCAGGAGTGGGTGCCGCTGCTGACCAGCGGGCGTGCGCTCGCCGCGTTCGGGCTGACCGAGGCGGATGCCGGCTCCGACGCCGCCGGCACGAAGACCACGGCCGAGCTCTCCGGCAGTGAATGGGTGATCAACGGCACGAAGCAGTTCATCACCAACTCCGGCTCCGAGATCACCCGGCTGGTCACCGTGACAGCCGTCACCGGCGAGTCCGAGCGCCCCGACGGCTCGGTGAAGAAGGAGCTCACGGCCATCCTCGTGCCCACCCCGACCCCGGGGTTCACGGCGCTGCCGGCTTACGACAAGGTGGGCTGGCACACCTCCGACACGCATCCGCTGCTCTTCGAGAACGTGCGCGTGCCCGAGGCCAACCTGCTCGGCGAACGCGGCCGCGGCTTCGCCAACTTCGTGCAGACCCTCGACGAGGGGCGCATCGCCTTCGCCGCGCTGTGCACGGGCGCGGCGCAGGGCTGCCTCGAGGAGGCCATCCGTTACGCCAACACCCGCAATGTGTTCGGCCGGTCGATCGGCTCCAACCAGCACATCGCGTTCAAGATCGCACGGATGCAGGCTCGCGTGCACACGGCCCGCCTCGCCTACTACGACGCGGCCAGGAAAATGGTTCACGGACACCCCTTCAAAATGGAGGCCTCGATTGCCAAAATGGTGGGAAGCGAAGCCGCCATGGACAACGCTCGCGACGCGACCCAGATCTTTGGCGGCTACGGGTTCCTGAACGAGAACCCGGTGGCGAGGCACTACCGCGACTCGAAGGTGCTCGAGCTCGGTGAAGGCACTACCGAGGTTCAGCTGATGGTCATCTCACGGGCGCTTGGGTTCTCCGGTTAGGCAGGAGGAAAATGAACGACGAACGACGCACGATCGAGCAGCGCGGGCTGTATTACGAGGAATTCGACCTCGAGGCCCGCTACCGGCACAGCCCCGGTCGCACGGTGACCGAGGCCGACAACGTGCTCTTCAGCACGCTGACCATGAACTCGCAGGCACTGCACCTCGACGCGGCGTGGGCGGCCACCCAGCCGTTCGGGCAGCGCCTGGTCAACTCGATGTTCACGTTGGCGACGCTGGTGGGCAGTTCGGTCGCGCAGCTGACGCAGGGCACGATCGTGGCGAACCTCGGCTTCGGGGAGGTGACGTTCCCGCATCCGCTCTTCCACGGTGACACCCTCTACTCCGACACGATCGTCACCGCCCGCCGGCTGTCGGCGTCCCGGCCGGGCCAGGGGCTGGTCACGCTCCGGCACACCGGTCGGAACCAGGAGGGTGACGTGGTGGCCACGGCCGAGCGCACGGTGCTGGTCTGGTGCCGGGCGGCCGTCCAATGAGCTTCGACCTTGGACCCGCGCTGCTGTTCTGCCCGGCTGACCGCCCCGACCGGTATCGCAAGGCGGCGGAGCGGGCGGATGCCGTGATCCTCGACCTGGAGGATGCGCTCCTGCCCGGCAACCGGGCACGCGCTCGCGGCCTGCTGGTCAGCCATCCGCTCGACCCCGAACGCACGGTCGTTCGCGTCAACCCGGCCGACACGCCCGACTTCCAGCTTGACCTCGCCGCCCTCGACGACACCCTGTACCGCTACGTGATGCTGCCGAAGACCGTGAGCGCCGCCCACCTCGCCGCTCTCGCCCGGTTCGAGGTGATCGCGCTCTGCGAGACCGCCGCGGGGGTGCTCGCCGCCCCCTCGATTGCGGCCGAGCCCAATGTGGTGGCGCTGATGTGGGGCGCCGACGACCTGGTGGCCTCGCTCGGCGGCAGCTCGAGCCGGTTCCCCGACGGCAGCTACCGCGCCATCGCCCGCCACGCTCGGTCCGCGGTGCTCCTGGCGGCCGGGGCCAACGACAAGGCGGCCGTGGACGGCGTGTTCCTGGCCATCCCCGACCTCGAGGGTCTGCAGGCCGAGGTGGTGGATGCGGTCGCGAGCGGATTTCGCGCCACCGCCTGCATCCACCCCAGCCAGGTGCCCGTCATCCGGGCCGCCTACCGGCCCACGCCTGCCGAGGTCACGGCGGCGTGGCAGATCCTGGAGGCGGCCGCGGGAGAGGGGGGCGTGTTCGCCTACCAGGGGCGCATGATCGACGCGCCCCTGCTGCGCCACGCCGAGACGGTGCTGCGGCGGGCGGCGGCCGTCCCGCCGGAACCGGGATTTCCGACGGGCCCGGCTCCGGCCGACTCGGTGGACCACTAGCTGCCTCTGTTCGGCGTCGAACCAATTCGACGGAGATTTTGGCGATAAACGGATACTGCAGCGGTTTACAACCGTTTTGGAGCAGAATCTCCGTCGAATTCGTTCACGGCGCAGCGCGGGGCGGGGCGACCGCTGATTGCCCGAACCGCGTAAGCCCTGCGGAATACCCGAGGCCCCTTGTGGCTTAATCAGGAGATACGTCTGGCCACGCTGGGCATCCGTGCCGGTTCCGCACTGGTCCGGGGCGGCAGGTTCACGCGGGCGACGGATGTCCTGAGTTGACCACACGCGCGGGCACGGCCGGGGCCAACCCACCCCAGGGGAGCCAGGGGCTCCAACCGGCTCGCTGGGCTCTTAGGCGGCGTTGGCCGCGAGGGTCTTCTCGATCGCCTGCACGATCTCGTCGGACTCCGGCTCGACCGTCGACGCGAAGCGGTTGACGATCTCACCCTCGGGACTCACCAAGAACTTCTCGAAGTTCCACTTGATCAGACCGGGCAGCAGGCCCGACTTGAACTTGGTCAGCTGAGCGTAGAGCGGGTGCTGGTGCCTGCCGCGCACGTCGACCTTCACGCTCAGCGGGAAGGTGACGCCGTAGTTCATCTGGCAGAACGACTCGATGTCCGCCTCGGCCCCTGGCTCCTGTCCCATGAACTGGTTGCAGGGAAGGCCGAGCACGACGAGTCCCTCGTCCTGGTACTTCTGGTAGAGCGCTTCGAGACCGGCGTACTGCGGGGTGAACCCACATTTCGAGGCGACGTTCACGACCAGGACGGCCTTGCCGCCGAACTGGCCGAAGGTCGTTTCCGTGCCGTCGATGAGGGTGAGTGGGGTCGAATAAAGCACTGAGGCAGACATGCGTCCGACGCTACCGGTGCTGCCTTCGAGAAGGCTGGGCAGGGGAGCGGTGAAGGGGCTGACCAGGCTGCGATAGAATGGGGCGTCATGAGCATCATCCGTGCCCTCTCGACTGCCGTGTCGATGACTTCACGGACCTGACGCCACCGCCTTCGGACTCAGCCTCAACTCCGACCCGATCGGACATTAGCGTCCGCCCCGGGCGAGGCCGCCCGAATCCAGACTTTGCACGATCTGTTCACCAGAACATCCGTTCACCAGGACCCGACCACGGTCCACTACGCGAGACACGCCCGCGACGCGCGCGTTTTCACACTGAGAAATGAGTTTTTTTGACCAAGCACCCGCTCGACCTGTCCACGCCGCCGCAGCTGCCCAGGCGCGGCCTCCGCGTCACCCCGCTCGGCGGTCTCGGCGAGATCGGCCGCAACATGACGGTCTTCGAACACAAGGGCAAGCTCCTGATCGTGGACTGCGGCGTTCTCTTCCCCGAGGAGACCCAGCCCGGCATCAACGTGATCCTGCCCGACTTCTCGTCGCTGCGCGACCGCCTCCAGGACATCGAGGCCATCGTGCTCACCCACGGCCACGAAGACCACATCGGCGGCGTGCCGTACCTGCTGCGCGAGCGCAAGGACATCCCCGTCATCGGATCGCAGCTGACCCTGGCCTTCGTCACAGCGAAGCTCGAAGAGCACCGCATCACGCCGCGCCTGATCGAGGTCAAGGAGGGTCAGCGCCGCAAGGCCGGCCCGTTCGACCTCGAGTTCCTCGCCGTGAACCACTCGATCCCCGACGGACTCGCCGTCGCGATCCGCACCGAGGCCGGCCTCGTGCTCGTCACCGGCGACTTCAAGATGGACCAGTTCCCCCTCGACAACCGCCTCACCGACCTCCCCGGTTTCGCCCGGCTCGGAGAAGAGGGCGTCGACCTGTTTCTGACCGACTCGACCAACGCCGAGGTTCCCGGGTTCACGGTGACCGAGGAAGACATCCGCCCGGCCATCGACGCCGTCTTCCGTACCGCTCCTCGCCGGATCATCGTCTCCAGCTTCGCCAGTCACGTGCACCGCATCCAGCAGGTCATCGACGCCGCCGCCCGCCACAACCGCAAGGTGGCCTTCGTCGGCCGCTCGATGGTACGCAACATGGGCATCGCCGAGAAACTGGGCTTCCTTCAGGTGCCCAAGGGCCTCCTGGTTGACGTCAAGGCCTTCGACCGGATGAAGGACGACAAGGTCGTCCTCATCTGCACCGGTTCGCAGGGTGAGCCCATGGCCGCGCTGGCCCGCATGGCCAACCGCGAGCACACCATCAAGATCGGCGAGGGCGACACCGTTCTGCTGGCCAGTTCGCTGATCCCCGGAAACGAGAACTCGATCTACCGGGTCATCAACGGCCTCACCCGCTGGGGTGCCAACGTCGTGCACAAGGGCAATGCCAAGGTGCACGTCTCCGGCCATGCGTCGGCCGGCGAACTCGTCTATGTCTACAACATCGTCAAACCTAAGAACGTCATCCCGTACCACGGCGAATGGCGCCACCTCAAGTCCAATGCCGATCTGGCCATCCGCACGGGCGTGCCCGTGGACCAGGTCCTCGTCGTCGAAGACGGCGTGGTCGTCGACCTCGTCGACGGTGTCGCGAAAGTCACCGGCCGCGTGGCTGCCGAGCTCGTCTTCGTGCACGGTATGACGGTCGGCGGAGGCGGCTCCGAGGAGGCTCTCGCCGACCGCGTGCAGCTCTCCAACGACGGCGCCGTCACGATCCTCGGCATCCTCGACACCCGAACCGGGCTTCTCACTGAGCCGGTCGAGTTCATCGCCCGCGGCTTCGTGCAGGACAACGAGTGGATCCAGGGCGCGACCAAGTCCATCGATGACGCCCTGCGCGCCGCGAACAAGGTCAAGATCGTCAACGGCGCAGAGCTCGAAGACATCTTCACGCAGAGTCTGACCCGCTGGATGCAGCGCAAGTACCGCCGCATCCCGGTCATCACCTCGGTCGTCGTCGACGCCTGATTGTAGCCGCCGGGCCACCGGGCCGTTCGGCCCGGTGGCCCTCCCGCTTCCTTCGCAACCAGAAACGACTCGGCGCTCATGACCCCTGAATTGTCCGGTAGAAAAAACGCCCGTCGGTCCCGACGGCGTTCGCGTGTGCTGATCGCGCTCAGTGTCGTCGTGGCCCTGCTGGCGACGACGGCGATCGTGGTCGTGGTCAATCTGCCCGACGACCTGTCAATCGGCCGGTTGTCGCAGAAGAGCAACATCTACGCCACCGCGAGTGACGGTTCGCCCTATCTGCTCGCCTCCTTCTATGACCAGAACCGGGTCGAAGTGAGTTCGGATGCGATCAGCCAGTACGTGAAGGATGCGGCGACCTCCGGCGAGGACCCGGGATTCTACGAGCACGGCGGCGTGAACATCTGGGGCAGCCTCACCGGCGCCGTCACCACGCTGTTCACCGGCGACGTCCGCGGCGGATCCTCGATCACCCAGCAGTACGTGAAAAATGTGCTCGTGCAGCAGTGCGAGGCCCTTTCCGACGACGCCGAGCGCATGACCTGCTACGACGCGGCCACGGAGACCAGCCCGTGGCGCAAACTCAAGGAAATGAGCCTCGCCGTCGGTCTGGAGAAGAAGTCCTCCAAGGACGACATCCTGCGGCAGTACCTCAACATCACCGGCTTCGGTGGATCCGTCTACGGCATCGAGGCGGCCGCCAACTACTACTTCAACACGACCGCGGCCGCGCTGACGCTGCCGCAGGCCGCGAGCCTCGTCGCGATCGTGAACAACCCGGTCAAGTTCCAGCTCGACGAACCCGACAGCACGACCAACGGCGCCGCCAACGGGTACGCGGCCAACAAAGAACGCCGTGACTACATCCTCGACGAGATGCAGGAGAACGAGAAGATCAGCACGGCCGACCACGACGCCGCGATCAGCGCTCCGATCGAACCGATCATCACCGAACCGAGCACGGGGTGCCGCACCGCGGGCGGAAGCGCCTACTTCTGCGACCTGGTACTCCAGACCCTCCGGAACGATCCGGCCTTCGGGGCGGATGCCGATGCCCGCCTGGCCAACTTCCGGCTCGGCGGCTACAACGTGTACACGACCCTCGACCCCGACCTGCAGAGCGCGGCAGAGAGCACCATGGCCGAGAACGTGCCCAAGACCTTCGAGGACTGGGATGTCGGCGGCGTGATCACGAGCGTGGGCGTCGGTACAGGGCGGGTGCTGGCCATGACCCAGAACAAGGACTATAGCCAGGACCCGGCCGACACCGGAGCGAACTTCACCGGCATCAACTACAACACCGATCTCGACCAGGGCGGCTCCAACGGATTCCAGACCGGGTCGACCTACAAGGTTTTCACCCTCGCCGAATGGCTCACTCAGGGTAATTCGCTCGCCGACTCGGTCAGCGCCTGGGAACGCGACGAGTGGGGAACCTTCGAGGACAGTTGCAACGGTCCCCAGGACTACGGCGAGAGCTTCGCGCCCGGCAACGACTCCTCCTCGGATGACGATTCCTCCTATTCCGCCCTGGAATCGACCATCGACTCGATCAATACCGGCTTCATCGGAATGGCCAAGGAACTCGACCTCTGCGGCATCCGCAAGACGGCCGAAGCCTTCGGCGTGCACCGCGCCGATGGTGGCGCGCTGAAACAGGGCGCGTCCGCGGTGCTGGGCACCAACGAGATCGCGCCGCTGACGATGGCCGCCGCCTACGCGGGGATCGCCAACAATGGCGTCACCTGCACGCCGATCGTGATCGACCGGATCACCGGCCCCGACGGAGCCGAACTTCCCGCCCCGCAGTCGAATTGCACGCAGTCCGTCACCCCCGAGGTCGCCGCGGCCATGAGCTACGCGATGGAGCGAGTGATGACCAGAGGCTCGGGTAGCCCGTCGTACTACGACACCGACCCGCAGGTGCCGATGATCGGCAAGACCGGCACCACCGATGAGAACAGGGACACCTGGATGGCCGGTGCGAGCACGAAGGTCGCCACCATCGTGGGCGTCATGAACGTGTCCGGGGTCGGCGAAGACCAGCGGGAGACATATTTCGAGAGCGGGCAGGCGGCCACGGCCCGGCACCGGATGTGGCCCGAGATGATGGGCGTCGCCAACGAAAAGTACGGCGGAGACGAGTTCACGGAGCCGCCGCGCGACCTGACCCGCTGACCCCATGCCCGACGGCATCCGCCTGACCGCTGCCCTCGTGCTGGCCGCTGCCCTCGTGCTGGCCGCTGCCCTCGCGGCGTCAAACCAATTCGACGGAGATTCTGGCCTGAATCCGGTTTTCCGGCCGGTTTGGACCGGTTTTCGGCAGAATCTCCGTCGAATTCGTTCGGGCTGCTGGCCTGCGAATCAGGACCGACTCGCCTAGTACGCGGCGGGAACCTCGTTGCTGCCCGTGGCGAGGTCTTCCAGCATCAGCTCGGGGTGGTCGCGCACGGTGTTGCGCAGCCGCCACGGAGTGCTGAACAGGGCGAGCAGCGTGCCGTCGGAGCGCATCAGCACCTCGACCTGGCGGTCGTGGCCGAGGATCTCGGCGCTCGCGCGGTCGGTGCGCCGGGCCAGCTGGTAGGGCAGAGCCTCGGTGCGAATGGCGGCGCCGAAGTCGTGCGTCATCCGTTCCTCCACCACCTCGAACTGCATCGGCCCGACCGCGCCGAGCACCGGCGCCTGGTCGCCGCGCAGCTCCGACCGCAGTACCTGAATGACACCCTCGTGGTCAAGCTGGTCTATGCCGCGACGGAACTGCTTGTGCTTGCTGGAGTCCGCCGACCGCACCACCCGGAAGTGCTCGGGCGCGAACATCGGCAGCGGCGGGTATTCCACCGGTTCGATCTCGAAGATCGAGTCACCCACCCGCAGGGCGGAGGCATTGACCAGGCCGACGATGTCGCCGGGCCAGGCCTCGTCGGCCACCTCCCGCTCGCGCCCGAACAGGTGCTGCGCGTACTTGGTGGCGAACGGCCGCCCGCTGGCCGCGTGGGTCACGATCATCCCGCGCCGGAACTGACCCGAACAGACCCGCACGAACGCGACGTGGTCGCGGTGCGAGGCGTTCATACCGGACTGCACCTTGAACACGAAACCGGAGAAGGCGCTGTCCACGGGGCGGTGGCCACCGGATGCGTCCTCCCGGGCTTCCGCGGCCGGCGCGAAGTCCACGAGGGTGTCTAGAATGTGCTGCACGCCGAAGTTGAGCACGGCCGCGGCGAACAGCACCGGGGTGGTCTCGTTCGCGAGGAAGCGGGCCTCATCGTGGTCCTGGCTCTCCTCGGCGAGCAGCTCGGACTCCTCGGTGGCGGTGACCCAGGCTGCGCCCTCCTCGGCGGCCGCCACGGCCACACTCAAGCGCTCGGGTTCGGCGGCTTTCGTTCCGCCGGCGGTGCGGTGAAAGCGGATGAATTCGTGCGAGGACCGGTCGATCACGCCGCGGAAGTCACCGGCGATCCCGACGGGCCAGGTCAGGGGAGTGGGCAGGAGTCCCGTGCGCTCCCGGATCTCGTCCATCAAGTCCAGCGCCTCGGCACCGGGACGGTCCCACTTGTTGATGACCGTGATCACCGGTAGGCCGCGCTGCTTGCACACCTCGAAGAGCTTCATGGTCTGCACCTCGAGACCCTTGCTGGCGTCGACGAGCATGACTGCGGCGTCGACGGCGGAGAGCACGCGGAAGGTGTCCTCGGAGAAGTCGGCGTGCCCGGGGGTGTCCACCAGATTGATCACGGCGTCGCGGTACTCGAACTGGATCGCCGCGCTGGTCACGGAGATGCCGCGGGCCTGCTCCATCGCCATCCAGTCGGAGACGGTGCCGCGCCGGCCGGCCTTGCCGTGCGTGGCGCCGGCCGTGGTGATGGCCCGCGCGTGCAGCAGCAGGGCCTCGGTGAGCGTCGACTTCCCCGCGTCGGGGTGCGAAATCACGGCGAACGTGCGTCGCCTGCGCGCTTCTTTCAGTACCTCGGGCGTGGACACGCCGGCGAGCTGCGTCATGGATCCTTCTTTCGCGGATGATTCGGGCAGGCGGGGGGCGTTGCCTGGGCGGCCGCTACTCAGGAATCGGTTCCCCAATTCTAACTTCACACTCTGGGAACTGGTTCTCCGCTTCCGGCGGCGGGGTTCAGGCCCGATGCGCGCACGGTTTGGTAACGGTCCAGGCGTGTCCTGTGCAACGTTCGGCCCCGGGGATAACCTCGGCTCAACCGAAGGGAGACAACGGATGCCGCGTCCGAGCATGCATGGTTCCCGCCGTACGACCACCAGCATGCCCGCTCATCCGACCGGACAGGGCCCGGCTCCGATCTCGACGTCCATCCCGACCGCCCCGCAGGCGGTTTTTCCGCCCCCGCCCCCGCTCGCGATCCCGGATCTGTACGTCCCGCAGGCCGCCCCCGCGACCGGGGCGTCCCCCCTGGCGCTCCGCCGCACGATTGCCGACACCGACCTCACCGTGCACCCGCTGGCACTCGGCACGAGCGTGTTCGGGTGGACGGCAGACGGCGCCACGAGCCACCGCATCCTCGACCGCCACCGCGACCTGGCCGGCAACTTCCTCGACACGGCCGACAGCTACACCTCCGGCCGCAGCGAGGTGATCATCGGGTCCTGGCTGCGCTCGCGCCGAACGCGCGACAGCACCGTCATCGCCACCAAGATCGGCAAGAACCTCGACAACCCCGGGCTCTCCTCCCGCAGCATCATCGGCGCCGTGCACGCCTCCCTCGACCGGCTGGGGACGGATTACATCGACCTGCTGCACTTCCACTTCGACGACCCGACCGTGCCGCTGGAAGAGAGCCTCGGCGCCGTCGATGTGCTCATGCGCCGCGGCCAGGTGCGCTACCTCGCCGCCTCCAACTTCTCCGCCGAACGCCTGATGGAGGCCCGGGTGCTCGCGGCGAACGGCCTGCCCCGCTTCGTTGCCCTGCAAACGCAGTACAGCCTCCTGCACCGCACCGCATTCGAATCCTCCCTCGCCCTCGTCACCCGCGCCCAGGGAATGGCGGTGCTCCCCTATTTCGCGCTCGCCCACGGATTTCTGGCCGGCCGGTACCGGTCGAAGGCCGATCTGGAGAAGACCACTCGCAGCTCCCGCGGCGCCCAATACCGCAACCGCAGCGGATTCCGCGTGCTCGCGGTGCTGGACCGCATCGCCGAGGAGCACGAGGCGCCGCCGGCGGCGATCGCGATCGCGTGGCTGCTCGCACGGGGGCCGGTCGTGGCGCCGGTGGCCAGTGCCAGCCAGCCCGAACAGGTCGACGCCCTCGTGACGGCGGCCGACATCCGTCTGACCCGCAGCGACATGGTGGACCTCGACCGGATCTCGGCCTGACGCACCGGTGCCGGCCGAACACCGGTGCCGGCCGAATACCGGTGCCGGCACCCGGGCCGCGCCGGCGCCGTGACATAAGGTGGACTAGTCATGAACGGTGCCGTCGAATTCTCTCTGGATCTGCCCGAACTCTCGTTCCGCGCGGCAGGTGATTCCCTGGTGCGCCGCAGCGTGCTGCCGAGCGGTGTGCGCATCGTGTCGGAACACGTTCCCGGCAGCCGCAGCCTGACCATCGGCTACTGGGTCGCGGTCGGCTCCCGCGACGAGGAGCCCGGCCACTTCGGGTCCACCCACTTTCTGGAACACCTTCTGTTCAAGGGCACCGCCAAGCGCACCGCCCTCGACATCGCGATCGCCTTCGACTCGGTCGGCGGTGAGCACAACGCGATGACGGCCAAGGAATACACCTGCTACTACGCCAAGGTGCAAGACCGAGACCTGCCGATGGCGGTCGAGGTGCTCACCGACATGCTCACGTCGTCGCTGCTCGACCCGGTTGAGTTCGAGAACGAGCGGGGCGTCATCCTCGAAGAGCTGGCCATGGCCGACGACGACCCGGCCGACGTCGCCAATGAGCGCTTCTTCGAGGCGGTCATGGGAGATCACGCGCTCGGGCGCCCGATCGGCGGCAGTCCCGACACGATCCGTGCGGCCACCCATGCCGCCGTTCTAGAGCACTACCGGGCGAACTACCGCCCACAAGACTTGGTCGTCACCGTGGCCGGCGCGGTCGACCACGACGTGCTGGTCGCAGCAGTCACCCGGTCCCTCGCCCTCGCCGGCTGGGACCTCAGTGTTTTCGCGCCCCCGGTCGGCCGCCGGTCCGGTGCCCCCGCCGCCCTCAGCCAGGGTGATCCGGTCACCATCGTGCGCCGCCCGCTCGAACAGGCGAACATCCTGATGGGCTTCCCCGGCCTCCTGGCCACCGACGAGCGGCGCGTGACCATGAGCGTGCTCACCTCGATCTTCGGCGGGGGCATGTCCTCGCGCCTGTTCCAGGAGATCCGCGAGAAGCGCGGTCTGGCCTACTCGGTCTACTCCTTCGCGCCCGGCTACTCGGATGCGGGACTGTTCGGCATGTACGCGGGCTGCACCCCGGCGAAGTCCGGCCAGGTGGCCGAGCTGATGCTGGGCGAGCTGCACCGACTCGCCGACAACGGCGTCACGGCCGACGAGATGAAGCGGGCCGCGGGTCAGTTGTCCGGCGCATCCGCTCTCGCCCTTGAAGACTCCGATACCCGGATGTCCCGGTTGGGCCGCGCCGAGATCACCCTCGGCGAGTTCATCGACCTCGACGAGGCCCTCCGCCGGCTCGCGCGCGTCACGGCCGACGACGTTCAGAACCTCGCCGCCGAACTGGCCGCCGGCTCGCTCTCCATCTCCGCGGTCGGCGCGCTCGACGACGACGTCTTCGCCGCGATCCTGCCGACCTTCGTGCCCTCCTGAGCAGAACTGTCGAGCCCAGAAACTCGGTGCCCAGAAACTCGGAGCCCAAAAACTCAGTGCCCAGATACTCAGTGCCCAGATACTGAATGCCCAAAACCACCGAGACCCAAAGCCGGGGCCACACGCTGATGTGCGGCTCCTGACTGAGAGAGATCCCCTTGCACCATTACATTTACCTCGTTCGTCACGGTGAACAGCAGGATGCCGAGCACGGCATGCCCGACGGGCCTCTGTCCGCGCGCGGCACCCGGCAGTCTCAGCTGATCGCCGAGCGTCTCGGCGGCGTGCCGTTCACGGACGCCTGGCACTCCCCGCTGCAGCGCGCCGCCGACACGGCGAAAATCATCGCGCAGCGACTGCCGGCCCTGACCTCGGTGCCCAGCCCGCTGCTCTTCGACTGCATCCCCTCCGGCAGGGCGCCGGAGACGCCGTCGGCCTATGCGCCGTTCTTCGGTGGGGTCACTGAGGCCGACATCGAGGCCGGCAGCGCGCAGATGGGCGACGCAGTGGCCGAGTTCCTCCAGCCGCGCCGCGGCGAACGCCACGACCTGCTGATCACCCACAACTTCGTCATCGCCTGGTTCGTGCGGGAGGTACTGGGCGCCCCGGACTGGCGGTGGATCAGCATCAACCAGGCGAACTGCGGCCTCACCGTGCTGCACCAAAAACCGGGCCGCCCCTGGACGCTGCTGACCCACAACGACACCGGGCACCTCCCCGTGGAGCTGCGCACCGGTCTGCCGGACCCGCTCCTGTTCTAAATGGATAGGCGGGTTCCGGGCGGCCGGCTCTCGGCTGGCCCGGCTTCGTCCGTTTTCCGGGTGAGGCTCTTGCGATACCAGGTCGTGGCATTCGGGTTGTCGTTATACGGCGCGCAGGACTCGTAGCCCGACCGCGCGTAGAGCGCTCCGGCCGCGGTCAGGCTCGCGTTGGTGTCGAGCACGACGTCGTCGGCGCCGAACTCCCGAGCGCGTCGTTCGAGCTCGGTCAGCAGCGACTGCCCCCAGCCGCGCCCGCGCACCTGCGACTGCAGCCAGAGATGCTTGATCTCGAACCGCACATTTCCGGCCGGGGAATCCTCGAGACGACGGATGCCGCCACACCCCACAAACGCACGTTCGGCCGGTCCCATTTCCTCGCTGACCAACAGGAACACCCCGGACGGCGGCAGGAACTGGATCGGATCGGGGAACGTGGTGCGGTACCGGCCCTGCGCGGCCGGGAAGCCCGACTCCCGATCGCTGAAGTACTGGGTGAGCAGCACGATGGAGCCGGCATCCGTCACCGACACAGCGGTGAAGGCAAGGGCGGGAGAGTCAGGCATGGCCCAAGGCTAACTCGATGCCCCGCGATTGATAGATTGGACCCATGAAAACACGGGTGGCCATCGTCGGCGTATCGGGAACGATGGGCCGCTTGGTCTCGGGTCTCGTCGAGCAGTCCGAGGAGTACGATCTCGTCGCCGGCCTGAACTCGAAGAGCGACCTGTCCGAGATGATCGGCGCGGAGATCGTGATCGACCTGACCCTGCCCGGGGTCAGTCAAAGCGTGGTCGACTTCGCGGTGGACCACGGCCTGCGCGTGCTCGTGGGCACCTCCGGCTGGTCGCAGTACCGCATCGACGCCCTCTCCGCCCGCCTCGCCGGGCAGAATGAGATCGGCGTCGTCATCATCCCCAACTTCTCGATGGCGTCGGTCATCGCGACCGGCCTGTCGGTGCTCGTCGCCCGCTTCTTCGACTCGATCGAGATCGTCGAGGCCCACCGGGCCGGCAAGGTGGACTCTCCGTCGGGCACGGCCGTGCGCACCGCCGAACTGATCGGGCGGGCCAGGGCCGAAATCGGGCCGGTGTCGGCGCCGCACACCGACCAGCGCGCCCGTGGCCAGCAGGTGTCGAGCATCCCCGTGCACAGCCTGCGCCTCGACGGCATGCTCGCCCGCCAGGACGTGTTCTTCGGCGGTGCGGGGGAGACCCTCACGATCAGCCACAACACTCTGTCGGCCGCATCCTACGAACGTGGCATCCTGCTGGCCCTGGCGGCCACCCGCACGGCCGTCGGCGTCACCGTCGGGCTCGACCAGATCATCGATCTCGGACTGGGTGCGCCGACGACGGCCACAACTGCCCACCCGGGTGAGGCCGCCGTATGAAGGGCCGGCTTGCCGCCGGCCTGATGGCCCTGCTGCTGGTCTTCTACCTGGTCCTCGTCGGCTGGCGAGCGGTGTTGTTCCTGCAGAGCGGCGAAATCATCGGCATCGTGATCGGGGTGGCGCTTCTCGTGCTCCCGTTGGTCGGAGTCTGGGCGCTGGTCGCCGAACTCCGGTTCGGGCGCAACTCCGAGCGGCTTGTGCGCCGGCTGGAGGCCGAGGGCGGGCTCCCCGTCGAAGAACTGCCGATCCGGCCGAGCGGACGCCCCATGCGGGACGAGGCCGACGCCGAATTCCCGATCTTCCGGGCGGCCGTCGATGCCGCCCCCGACGACTGGCGCGCCTGGTTCAGGCTTGGCCTGGCCTACAACTCCTCGGGGGACCGCCGTCGCGCCCGCGGCGCCATCCGTACCGCGATCGCCCTCGAGCGCGCCTAGCCTCCACCGGTGCGTGAGCCCGCCGAAATGCGGTGACCCGGCCCTCGAACCAGCTCACCGGCATCCATCACCGCGCGCTAAATGTGGAGTTTTTCGCGACACGCCGCCGAAGCAACCGAAAAATGCGGCGTGTCCCGATTTTCTCCGAGTTTACGTCGCGACGGATGCCTTCGGCCCGCTGCGACCGCGCCCGAATCCCCGACCGCGCCCGAACCCCGGGCGGGGTGGTGCCTCGGCCGTCCAAGGCCGCGAACCGTCAGAACTACGGGCGGCTGAGCATCCAGGCCACGGCCTCGGCCGCGGTTTTGTGGGTGAAGACGAAACCGTCTTTGTGCAGCCTCTCCGGCACGATCTGCTGGTCGGCGAGCAGCAGTGCGCGAGCGGCATCCTGCAGTGCGAGCGTCAGCACGAATTCCGGCACCGGCACCAGGAACGGGCGGTGCAGCCCGGCTGAGACGGCCCGGATGACGTCGTTCGCGGTGGCCGGTTTCGGGCCGACCAGGTTGACCGGACCCGACAGCGTCGAGGTGAGCAGGTGCACGACGGCCGCGGCCTCGTCGTGCAGGCTGATCCACGGCCAGTGCTGGGTGCCGCGGCCGAGCGGGCCGCCCAGGCCAAGCTTGACGATCGGCAGAAGCGGCTTCAGGGCGCCGCCGCGGGCGATGACCAGCCCGGTGCGGAGGGTGACGACACGGGTCGACTCCGGCGCACGTGCGGCCTCGGCCTCCCAGTCTCTGGTGACCTTCGCCAGAAAATCGTTGCCGGCCGGGGAGTTCTCGGTGAGCACCTCGCTCGGACGGTCGCCGTAGATGCCCACGGCCGACGCATTGAGCAGCACGGCTGGCGGTGTCGCCTGCCGGCCCATGGCATCCGTCAGCGTGCGTGTGGCCTGCACCCTCGAGTCACGGATCTCCCGGCGATAGGCCTTCGTCCACGGCAGACGGGCGATGGATGCCCCCGACAGGTTGATCACGGCGTCGACGCCGTCGAGGACGCCCTTGTCCATGCTCAGCGCGGCCGGGTCCCAGCGGAATTCGTCGGCCCCGCGCGGATCGCGGCGCACCAAGCGGGCCACGGTGTGGCCGGCCGCGCGCAACTGTGCGCTCAGCTCGGTGCCGATCAGTCCAGACGCGCCGGAGACGAGAACTCGCATTGTGTGCGGGCCGCGCCTACGCCAGCTCGGCTTCGATGGTGATCGGGATGCCCGCGAGCGCCTTCGAAATCGGGCAGTTGGCCTTGGCGTCCTCGGCGTAGACCGCGAACTCCTCTTCGGTCAGGCCGGGGATCTTGGCGCTGACCAGGAGGTGGCTGCCCACCACGCCGACGCCGGCTTCGAAGGTCACGGCCGCGGTGGTCTGGATGCTGTCGGGAGTGTGTCCGCCGGCGCTGAGGCCGTTGGCCAGGGCCATCGAGAAGCAGGCCGCGTGGGCGGCTCCGAGGAGCTCTTCCGGGTTGGTGGTGTTCGGGGTGCCGACGGACCGGGCCTGCCAGGTGACCGGGAACTCGGCAGTCTTGGAGGAGTCGAGGGTGACGATACCGCTGCCGGACTTCAGATCGCCGGTCCAGACAGTTGTTGCTTCGCTGGTGAGTGCCATGGTGTTGCCTCCTGAGGTGAAGCTTCAGCCTAACTGTCGCCTCGGCTCACATGGGGTTCACTCTCAGCCAATGATCAGGGATGGAGCCGCGGCGGCCGTCAGCTCCCGGCCACCGGCGTCGGCCCGCGTCCGAGGATGCCGGCACGCATCAGGAGCAGGTACAGCTGACAGCCGAGGCAGTAATCGAACACGGCGTTCAGGAACGCCGCGACGAACGCGACGGCGGCAGCGACGCCCACAGCGGGCGTCAGCCCGGCCAGACCGAGCACCACGCCGGTCACGGTGACCAGCAGCCCTACCCCCTGCGCAAACGTCGGCGGGGCCGCTTTCTCCAGTGCGGTGGGCGGGCCGAGCCGCGGCCGCATGACGGTCTTGAACAGCACGCCGTAAGGGTGCCGCCCGGCGCCGGCGAACGCACCCCAGGCAAAGAGGGCCGCGAGGATCGTGAGGAGGACGAAGGCGGCGACGGATGCCCCGGTCAGCGACAGGAACACCACCACCAGGAGCAGAACGGCCGTGATCGCGGCGCCGAAGCGTGGTCCGCGCGGGTCGAGGTCCGGGCGGGCCCGGCGCGCGGAGGGCTGCGGCCGGGGCTCAGCGGGCGAACTGGGCATGGCTGCTCCCGGTGAGGTCGTCGAGTTGCCGGAGGACGCCGGCCCGGTTCGGAACGCCGCCGATCCGGGCGCGCACCTGACCGGTTCCGTCGAGGATGAGTGTGGTCGGGGTCTGCAGGATCCCGAACCGGTTCGCGAGGTCGCGGCGGTGGGTCAGGTCGACGTCCAGGTGCGCGACGCCGGGACGGGACCGGGCCAGGCCGGCGAGAAGCACCTGGGTGCCGGGGCAGCGGGCGCAGTGACTGGTGGAGAACTGCACGAGCGTGGCGTTCGCGCCGAACGGAACCCGGCTGCTGACATCCGCCGGCGTGAGCGCGTCCGGCACACCGAGCGCCTCCGGAGCCGCCGGGGTGACCACGATGGGGCGCCCCTGGCGGGACCGCCAGAAGAGGCCCAGCACGGTGGTGCCCGAGACGAGAACCAGCACGAGAATCAGGGCGGAGATCGGACTCATGCTGTGACGTTACAAGGATCTCGGGCCGGGCGGGTCCGTGTGACGACAGGTTACGCGTGCAGCAGGTATCGTTTAGCCGTGTCTGAAATTGAGTTCCGCTCCGATGTAACCGTCGAACTGGTGCGCGCAAGCGCCCACGACTCCGATGTGCTGTTCGCCGCACGGGTGTCGACTCAGGGGGAGCAGACCCTGACCAAGGCCCTGCTCGAGGAATCGGACGGCGACGCCGCGAGCACGGGTGACGCCGGGCTGATCAACTACCTCATGCGCGACCGCCACGGCTCGCCGTTCGAGCACAACTCGATGACCTTTTACGTGCAGGCGCCGATCTTCGTATTCCGCGAGTTCATGCGGCACCGCATCGCCTCCTATAACGAGGAATCGGGCCGCTACCGCGAGCTGAACCCGGTCTTCTACGTTCCGGCCCCGACCCGCAACCTCGTGCAGGTCGGCAAGCCCGGCGCCTACGACTTCCTGCCCGGCACGGCCGAGCAGGCCGCGCTGGTCGACCAGCTGACCCGCGAGGCCTCCGCGCACGCCTACGCGTCGTATCAACGGATGCTCGAAGCCGGCGTGGCCCGCGAGGTTGCCCGCATCGTGTTGCCGCTCAACATCTTCTCCTCGATGTACGTGACCATGAACGCCCGGTCGCTGATGAACTTTCTCAGTCTGCGTACCAAGCGCGAGGGAACCCACTTCCCGTCGTTCCCGCAGCGCGAGATCGAGATGTGCGCCGAGAAGATGGAAGACCAGTTCGCGACCTTGATGCCCCTCACCTACGCCGCCTTCAACAAGAACGGTCGCGTCGCCCCGTAACGTGACGCCGCGGCGGTGCGCGGCCGCACACTGACCGGTAGCCTGTCCCTCGTGTCTATGTCTCAGAATCCCTTCGGCCAGGTCCTCGTTGCCCTGGTGACTCCCTTCACCGCCGACGGCGAAGTCGACTGGGCGGGCGTTGCCCAGCACATCGACGACGTCATCAACGCCGGAGCGGACGGCATCGTCGTCACCGGCACCACCGGTGAGACGTCTACCCTCACCGACGCGGAGAAAATCCGCCTGGTCGAGGTCGGCAAGGATATCTCGGGCGGACGCGCGAAGATCATCACCGGCGGCGGGTCCAACGAGACCGCCCATGCCATGCAGCTTGCCAAGCAGAGCGAGAAGGCGGGCGCCGACGGCAACATGATCGTCACCCCGTACTACAACAAGCCCACCCAGGCCGGCGTGCTCACCCACTTCCGCATGATCGCGGATGCCACGGATCTGCCCGTGATCCTCTACGACATCCCCGGACGCACCGGTATCCCGATCGAATACAAGACGATCCTGCGGGCCGCGAAGCACCCGAACATCCTCGCCGTCAAAGACGCCAAGGGTGACCTGGCCCAGGTCAGCCGCGTGCTCAACCAGACCGACCTGATGTACTTCTCCGGCGACGACCCCAACGTTCTGCCGCACCTCTCGATCGGGGCGACCGGCCTGATCGGGGTCACGGCGAACATCGCCGCCACCCCGTATCGCCAGATGGTCGACGCCGTGAATGCGGGCGACCTGAAGGCGGCCACCGCCGCGCATCAGCAGCTCGAACCGCTGGTGCGGGCCTGCATGACGCACGTTCCGGGTACGGTCGCGGTCAAGTACATCCTGCACGGCCTCGGTCGAATCAACAGCCCGCGCGTGCGCCTGCCCCTCGTCGGCCCGGAGGAGTGGGAAGCCGCCCAGATCGAAGACGAAATAGACCTGGTCAAGAACATCCCCGGGGTCAACTTTTCCAACTTCCGCCCGGACCGCAATGCCGCGGCCGGCGGCGCCCTGCCGAAGGTCGCCGGAACGACACGCTAACCGCTCCACCGAACCCCGAGGAGGGCCTGTGCCCATCGATGTGTACGACCCGGCCCCGCTCACGGCGGGAACCCTCCGCATCACGCCGATCGGTGGCCTCGGCGAAATCGGCCGCAACATGACCACGTTCGAGATCGACGGCAAGCTGCTGATCGTCGACTGCGGGGTGCTGTTTCCCGAGGAGCACCAGCCGGGCGTGGACCTGATCCTCCCCGACTTCAGCCCCATCCGGAACCGCCTCGACGACATCCTCGCGGTCGTGCTCACGCACGGCCACGAGGACCACATCGGCGCCGTCCCCTACCTTCTGAAGCTGCGTGCGGACATCCCGCTGATCGGTTCGGGCCTGACCCTCGCCTTTATCGAGGCAAAGCTCAAGGAACACAAGATCACGCCGTACACGCTGCAGGTCAAAGAGGGCCAGACGGAACGGCTCGGCCCGTTCAACCTCGAGTTCGTCGCCGTCAACCACTCCATCCCCGACGCCCTGGCTGTGGCCATCAAGACCGCCGGCGGCACCGTGCTGCACACCGGCGACTTCAAGATGGACCAGCTGCCGCTCGACAACCGCCTCACCGACCTGCGCGAATTCGCGCGCCTCGGCACCGAGGGCGTCGACCTGTTCCTGGTCGATTCCACCAACGCGGATGTCCCGGGCTTCACACCCACGGAACGCTCCATCGGCCCCGTCCTCGACGACGTCATCGCCCGGGCTCCCCGACGGGTGATCGTGGCCAGCTTCTCCAGCCACGTGCACCGGGTGCAGCAGGTGCTCGACGCCGCCCACGCGAACGGTCGCCGCGTCGCGCTCCTGGGCCGCTCGATGGTGCGCAACATGACCATCGCCGCCGACCTCGGCCACCTGCGGGTGCCGGAGGGTGTGCTGGTGGACTTCAAGAAGGCCGGCAACATCCAGGGCGACAAGATCGTCTACATGTCCACGGGCTCGCAGGGGGAGCCGATGGCCGTGCTCAGCCGGATGGTCAACCAGGACCACCAGATCGAAGTCGGCCACGGCGACACCGTCATCCTGGCGTCCAGCCTGATTCCCGGCAACGAGAACGCGGTCTACCGGATCATCGACGGCCTGACCAAGCTGGGCGCCACAGTGGTGCACAAAGGTAATGCGAAGGTGCACGTCTCCGGGCACGCCGCCGCCGGGGAACTGACCTACTGTTACAACATCCTGAAGCCGAAGAATGTGCTGCCCGTGCACGGCGAATACCGGCACCTGGTCGCCAATGCCAAGCTCGCGGTGCAGACCGGCGTGCCGGAGGCGAACGTGCTCCTTGCCGAGGACGGCACGGTCATCGACCTGCGGGACGGTGTGGCCACCAAGGTCGGCCAGCTGGACCTCGGCTACGTCTACGTCGACGGCTCCACCGTCGGCGAGATCACCGAGGCCGACCTCAAGGACCGCCGAACCCTCGCCGAGGAGGGATTCATCTCGATTATCATCGTGGTCGACGCCGCCACCGGCAAGGTGATCGTCGGGCCCGAGATCCACGCGAAGGGCTTCGCCGAAGACGCCTCGGTGTTCGACGCCGTGCGCCCGAAAATCGAGGCGGCCCTGGCGGAAGCCGCCGAGCACGGGGTGCGCGACCCGTTCGCGCTGCAGCAGATCGTGCGCCGCACGGTCGGCCGCTGGGTGAATACCGCCTTCCGTCGCCGCCCGATGATCGTCCCTCTGGTGATCGAGGCCTGATCCCGCCGAGGGCGACGGATGCCGCGCGTCCGCCCAGCCCTGATGTCGCGGTCGCTGATCGCCGCCCGCAGGCGTTTTGGCGTGCCTAAGCCCCAATGTCGGGGGATCGAAGTACCGTGGTTGCATGGCTACGAGCACTAAGTCGAACGGTCGCGCCCGCAGCACGCCTGCGCGCGGCACCCCGGCGCGCAAGCCCGCAGCCCGCACCGCCGCTCAGAAGACGGTCAAGTTCACCGCGGTCGAGGTCAAGCCGAGCCTGTTCGTGCGGTCGTGGATGGCCCTGGCCCACGTGACCGGCGGGGCTGCCCGCGCGCTCGGCCCGGAGAAGCTCTCCAAAGAAGAGCGCCGCGACGGCCTGCCCTTCTTCCTCGTGCTGCTGTCGGTCGCCGGAGCCGTGATCGAGTGGTTCCTGATCAACAACGCGGTCGCCCAGACCCTCGACGCCTGGACCTTCGGCGGACTGTTCGGCCGCGTCGCGTTCGCCCTGCCCGTGATCATGCTGCTCTTCTCCGTCTGGCTGTTCCGCAAACCCAGTTCGGTGCACGACAACGGCCGCATCGGCATCGGACTATCCGTGCTACTCGTTTCGGTGTCGGGTCTCTGCCACATCTTCGGTGGCCAGCCTGCCCCCAGCGACGGCATGGAGACCCTCGCACTGGCCGGCGGCGTCATCGGCTGGATGATCGCTGCCCCCCTGATCTACCTGACCACGGCGATCGGCGCCACCATCGTCGTCATCCTGCTTCTCGCCCTGAGCCTCTTCATCATCACCAAGACCCCGCCCAACCGCATTGGTGAACGCAGCCGGGAGCTCTATGCCTGGCTGTTCGGGGCCCAGCTCCCCGATCCCGAGGAGCGCGCCGCCGCCCGGGAAGCGAAGCATGAGAAGGCCGTTCAGGTCGAACTGGACGGGGTCGACGATGACGACGGAGATGCCGGAGCGCTGCCCTGGTGGCGGCGCAACACGAGCAAGCGCGAGGAGGACCCTGACTTTGGCGGGCCGCTCGGCCCGAACGGCGCCGGTACCCCCGCCGACGATCCGAACGCCGCAGGCCCGCACGGCGCCGACCCGCTGCGCACCCTGCTCGGCGGCGACAAACGAGGCAGCTTCGACACCGCGCTGGAGACGACGCCGACGACCCCTGGTCCCAACCAGGACCATTACGGCACCGAGGTGCTCGAAGACCTGCTCCGAGCCGAAGACGCCCTCAAACGTTTCACGGGCGCGATCGACCTGCCGCAGGGCTCGTCGACCGGGCTCCAGGCCGACGACCAGACGGGCCTGACCGAGGTTCTTCCCGGTTTGACCGGAACAGGATTCGACGCGCTCGACCCGGCCGCGGCCGGTGGGGCCGCCGGTTCCGCCGACACGCCCCTGTCCCTGGTGCCGGGCCCGGTTCCGCCGGCATCAGACCAGCCCGCCGCGCCCTACCTGCTGCCCTCGGACACGACCCTCACCAAGGGCCCGCCGGCCAAGGCCCGCTCGGCGGCCAACGACGAGATCGTCAAGTCCATCACCGAGGTGCTCCGCCAGTTCCAGGTCGACGCGAAGGTGACCGGGTTCTCCCGCGGCCCCACCGTCACCCAGTACGAGATCCAGCTCGGCCCCGGAGTCAAGGTGGAGCGCGTCACCGCGCTGAGCAAAAACCTCTCCTACGCCGTCGCCTCAAACGAGGTGCGCATCCTGTCGCCGATCCCGGGCAAGAGCGCGATCGGCATCGAGATCCCCAACACCGACCGCGAAATCGTCACCCTCGGTGACGTGCTCCGCTCCCCGGCGGCCTCGAACAGCACCCACCCGATGACCATCGGCGTCGGGAAAGACGTCGGCGGCGGCTTCGTGCTCGCCAACCTCGCCAAGATGCCTCACCTCCTGGTCGCCGGTTCCACCGGTTCCGGCAAGTCCAGCTTCGTCAACTCCATGATCACGAGCCTGCTCATGCGGGCCAAGCCGAGCGACGTGCGCATGGTGCTGATCGACCCGAAGCGGGTCGAGCTGGCTGCCTACGCGGGGGTTCCACACCTGATCACGCCCATCATCACCAGTCCGAAAAAGGCCGCCGAGGCGCTGCAGTGGGTGGTGAAGGAGATGGACATGCGTTACGACGACCTGGCCAGCTTCGGATTCCGCCACATCGACGACTTCAACAAGGCCGTCGTCAACGACGAGATCGTGCTGCCCGCCGGCAGCCTGCGCAGCCTCAAGCCGTACCCCTACCTCCTGGTCGTCGTCGACGAGCTCGCCGACCTGATGATGGTCGCACCGCGCGACGTCGAAGACTCGATCGTGCGCATCACCCAGCTGGCCCGCGCGTCGGGCATCCATCTCGTGCTCGCCACCCAGCGCCCCAGCGTCGACGTCGTCACGGGCCTGATCAAAGCCAACGTGCCCTCCCGCCTCGCCTTCGCCGTGACCAGCGTCACCGATTCCCGGGTCATCCTCGACCAGCCGGGCGCCGACAAGCTGATCGGGCAGGGCGACGCCCTGTTCCTGCCGATGGGAGCCTCCAAGGCCATCCGCGTTCAGGGGGCCTGGGTGAACGAGGCCGAGATCGAACGCGTCGTCAAGCACGTCACTCTGCAGGCCCGCCCCGACTACCGGCCGGATGTCTCCATGGTCGCCCCCCGCAAAGAAATCGACTCCGACATCGGAGACGACCTCGAGGTGCTCCTCGCAGCGGCGGAACTGGTCGTGTCGACCCAGTTCGGGTCCACGTCGATGCTGCAGCGCAAGCTCCGGGTCGGCTTCGCCAAGGCGGGCCGCCTGATGGACCTGCTCGAGTCCCGCGAAATCGTCGGTCCCTCCGAGGGATCGAAAGCGCGCGACGTGCTCGTCTCCGTGGAGCAGCTGCCCGGCGTGCTGGCCCTGCTGCGCGGCTCCGACGCCGAACACCACGCCGCCACGGCCACCGCTCAGGCCGCCGCAGCTCACCAGTCCGCGGCCCAGCACACGCCCGGCCCGCCCGATCCGCGCTACGCCGACGACCCGGTCGCCAAAATGTCGGAGGGGTACCGTGAAGAAGACGCATCTCCCGATGAAGACGCCTGGCAACTGACCGACAGGGACTGACCCATGGCCACACCATCCACGCCGGTCGTCCGGCCCAGCAACTGGAATCTCCCGAATCTGATCACGATCGTGCGCATCCTGCTCGCGCCTGTGTTCATCTATATGCTCCTCGCCGACGCCGGCCAGGACGGCGCGCTGCGCTGGTGGGCGGCCGCCCTATTCATCGTG
Organism: Cryobacterium sp. M23; assembly: GCF_002929655.1. Classification (NCBI taxonomy): domain Bacteria; kingdom Bacillati; phylum Actinomycetota; class Actinomycetes; order Micrococcales; family Microbacteriaceae; genus Cryobacterium; species Cryobacterium sp. M23. The sequence continues at coordinate 43,733 of NZ_PJJV01000062.1, read as the reverse complement.
GCCATCGCCACCGACGGGATCGACGGGGCCATCGCCCGTCGGCACAACCTGGTCACCGACCTCGGCAAGATCCTCGATCCGATCGCCGACAAGGTGCTCACCGGCGGAGCCCTGGTCTGCCTCTCCATCCTCGGCGAACTGTGGTGGTGGGTGACCATCGTCATCCTCGTGCGCGAAGTCGGCATCACGGTGTTCCGGTTCGTCATGCTGAAGGACCGGGTCATCCCGGCGTCACGGGGTGGCAAGCTCAAGACCGTGTTGCAGTCCGTGGCGATCTCCCTCGCCCTCGTGCCCCTCTGGCTGCTGCTGGGCGACTGGATTTACTGGGTCAACTGGACGGCCATGGCCCTCGCCCTCATCGTTACCGTCGTCACCGGCTTCGACTACCTCGTGGCCGCGCGGCGCGAGAACCGGCTCCAGCACGACCATGGCTGATCCGATTCCCCCGGCATTCGACGCGGCCCTGTCACCTGCTGACATACCCGGAGCGACGGATGCCACCGCGCGCCTCGTCGCCGAGCTCACCCGCCGCGGCCTCACTATCGCCGTGGCCGAGTCCCTTACCGGCGGGGCGCTGACAGCCGAACTCATCCGCATCCCCGGCGCATCCGTCGTCGTCAACGGGGGAGTGGTGGCGTACCAGAGTGCGCTCAAGCACACCCTCCTCGGCGTCGACGCGGCTCTGCTCGAGGAGCACGGCCCGGTGCACCCGCAGGTTGCCCTGCAGATGGCAGAGGGCGTGCGTACGCGCCTCGCCGTCGACGGCCGGCCCGCCGACATCGGCATCGCCACGACGGGTGTGGCAGGGCCCGACGGCCAGGGTGGCCACGAGCCGGGAACGGTGTTCCTCGGGCTGGCTCGTGGAGGAGAAATATCGGTCATCCCGCTCCGGCTGCACGGAGACCGTGCCCTCATTCGAGCGGCCTCCGTGGCCGCGGCCGTCGAAGCTGTGTGGCAGCTGTTAGCCCGTGACGCGGTGGAATAGTTCCCCGAATTCCGTGGTTACAACGAGCGTATTCACAAGAAAAGCCCAGTCGATATCGGTAGTGTCAGGGTGTTCAAGGTTGTAGTACTCTTGCGATCCAACACACGCAACCACCCGGCTGAGTGGGCGCCAGAAGTATTAAACGGTACTCGATAAGCAACACATAATCAGTACGAGAAGGAGGTTCCGATGATTCTTGTTCGACAGGAAATCGGCGATGTGCTCAGGGACTTCCGCCTGCAGAAAGGGCGCACACTCCGTCAGGTAGCCAGTAAGGCCAGCGTGGCCCTCGGGTATCTGAGCGAGGTGGAGCGTGGCCAGAAAGAAGCGTCTTCCGAGATTCTGGCTTCCGTTGCAGAAGCGTTGGAGACCCCGATCTCGGTCATCATGCGGGAAGTCGGCGACCGACTGGCCATCATCGAGGGAACCGACAGGTTCCCCGACACTGTGCCCGACGAGCTCGTGGCCAACTACGACGACATGATGGTGCGCTAGTTCCATCCCATGCGACTCAGTGAGTTCCGTCAGGCTCTGAGCAACGAGTTCGGCGAAGGCTACGGCCGCGTCCTCACTCGCGATCTCATCCTGACCCCGTTTGGATGCACCGCCGACCAGGCCCTGGCCGGCGGTGCTTCGGCGCGCGACGTCTGGCTTGCCCTCTGCGCCGAGACGGATGTCCCGAAGGCCCGTTGGTACGGTGCGGGACTGCCCGCCGCCCGCAGCTAGGTTTCGCTCGACACGCCCCGGATTCCGTGGAATTCTCGAATGCGTGTTCGCATTTTGATATGCTCCTCCACAGCAGGAGTCGAAGACGGCTTATCCACTGCCGCTCCCCGTTCCCGGCTCTGTCGGACGTGCCGCGTACAGTCGGTTTGTGTCAGCGACAGAGAGCACATGCCTTGTTGAGAGCGGGTGTCGGGGTCTTCCCGGTGGCCAAACGCGACAGCCTATAGGCGCCGGAATGCACGACCGAAGGAGATCACTCATGGCATCATCAGCAGATCGCGAAAAAGCGCTCGACACCGCTCTTGCAGCAATCGACCGCCAGTTCGGCAAGGGTTCGATCATGCGTTTGGGCAGCGACGAGCGCGCCCCCGTCGAGACGATCTCCACGGGGTCGATCGCGCTAGACGTGGCCCTCGGCATAGGTGGCCTGCCCCGAGGTCGCATCGTGGAGATCTACGGTCCGGAATCGTCGGGAAAGACCACGCTCACCCTGCACGCCATCGCGAACGCGCAGAAGAACGGCGGCATCGCCGCCTTCATCGACGCCGAGCACGCTCTGGACCCTGAGTATGCCCGCAAGCTCGGAGTCGACATCGACGCGCTCCTCGTCTCCCAGCCCGATACGGGTGAGCAGGCGCTGGAAATCGCCGACATGCTCGTGCGAAGCGGGTCCATCGACCTGATCGTGATTGACTCCGTCGCCGCGCTGGTTCCCCGCGCCGAGATCGAGGGCGAGATGGGTGACTCGCACGTGGGCCTGCAGGCCCGTCTGATGTCCCAGGCCCTGCGCAAGCTCACCGGTGGCCTCAGTCAGACCAACACCACCATGATCTTCATCAACCAGTTGCGCGAGAAGATCGGGGTCTTCTTCGGCAGCCCCGAGACCACCGCCGGTGGCAAGGCGCTCAAGTTCTACGCGTCGGTGCGTCTCGACATCCGCCGTATCGAGACCCTGAAAGACGGCACCGAGGCCGTCGGTAACCGCACGCGGGTCAAGGTCGTCAAGAACAAGATGGCACCGCCCTTCAAGCAGGCGGAATTCGACATCATCTACGGCATCGGCATCTCCCGGGAAGGCAGCCTGATCGACTTCGGTGTCGAGCACGGCATCGTCAAGAAGTCCGGCGCCTGGTACACCTACGACGGCGACCAGCTGGGCCAGGGCAAGGAGAACTCGCGCAACTTCCTGCTGCGTGAAGCGGAGATGGCCAACGAGATCGAGAACAAGATCCTCTTCAAGCTCGGGATCAGCCCCGAGGGTGCGGCCGCCAAGAAGGCTCAGGCCGCAATCGACGCCGCGGCCGCCCTGGTCGCCGCAGCCGCAGCCAAGGAGGCCGCAGCCGCCAAGGCGGAGTCCCTCCAGGCCAAGCTCGCCGCCCGCAAGGGGGCGTAGCGCATGGTCCACTTCGAGCCGGCCGACGAGGTCGCGTCGCTGAGTGCGGCACGTCGCAAGAGCGCGGCCCGCGGCACCGCCGCGACCCGGCCGGTCGAGCTCGAGACGGCGCCGATCGCCGACGAACAACTGGCGCCGGTCACGTATCTCGGAGACGGTGGTCCGGCGGCGTCGAGCGGCCCCGCAGTCGACAGCGGTGCCGGTGCCGGTGCCGGTGCCGACGCTGGTGTCGGTGCCGACGACGGGGACGACACCCCCGAGGGCGTGGCGTCCCGGGCCGCCGCCGATCGCGAGCACGCCGAGGGGGTGCTGCGCCAGCGGCTGCGCGGCCGGTCCCTGTCGGCGGCCGAGGCCCGCACAGTTCTTGGCGGTACGGAGGTCGCTGAGCACGAGATCGAAGAGATCATCGAGCGCTTCATCGAGTTGTCCTACATCGACGAGGGCCGCCTCGCCGATCAGATCGTGCACAGCCACCACGAGCGCAAAGGCCTGGGGCGCTCCGGTGTGCAGGCGGAGATGCGCCGCCGCGGGCTCGATCAGGACCTCATCCTGGAAAAGCTCGACGAAATGCCCGACGACGAGACGGAACGGGCCATCGAAATAGCCGTCAAGCGGGTGGGGCAGCTCGGGCGGCTCGACGACCAGACCATCGACCGTCGACTCAACGCGTTCCTGATGCGCAAGGGCTATTCCTCGTCCATCGTGCGCGTGGCGGTGAAGGCCGCCCTTGCCTCCCGCGGTGGTTCGCCATCGCGGGTGCGGTTCCAGTAGGGAGCGGGTCGGGGCAACCCGGCCCGGTTTCGGAGGTGCCACGCGTAAGCTGGTACCCACTATGACCAGCAGCACCGCTACGCCCCCATTCTCCAGCGCCGAGACGCTGGACCCGCAGCAGTCGGCCCTGCGCACCTCGGCCCTGCGCACCTCGGCCCTGCGCACCTCGGCCCTGCGCACCTCGGCCCTGAGCGCGCCGACTCTGATTGCTCCAAGCCAGGCGGCGCACGATGCTGAGGGCCGGGCCCGCACCTACGAGGTGCGCACCTTCGGCTGTCAGATGAACGTGCATGACTCCGAACGGCTCAGCGGGTCGCTCGAAGCGGCCGGCTACGTGTCGGCCGGCGGGGAGGAAGCCGACATCGTCGTGCTCAACACCTGTGCCGTACGCGAGAACGCCGACAACAAGCTCTACGGCAACCTGGGGCAGCTGGCCTCGGTCAAGCGCCGCCACGACGGCATGCAGATCGCCGTCGGCGGCTGCCTGGCCCAGAAAGACAAGGACGTCATCCTCAAGAAGGCACCCTGGGTCGACGTCGTCTTCGGGACGCACAACATGGGGTCGCTGCCGAGCATGCTCGAGCGTGCACGGCACAACGGCGAGGCCCAGCTCGAAATCCTCGACTCCCTCGAGACCTTCCCCTCGACCCTGCCCACGAAGCGCGATTCGAGCTACAGCGGCTGGGTCTCCATCTCCGTCGGCTGCAACAACACCTGCACGTTCTGCATCGTGCCCGCGCTGCGCGGTAAGGAGAAGGACCGCCGTCCCGGCGAGATCCTCGCCGAAATCCAGGCCCTCGTCGACGACGGGGCAATCGAGGTCACCCTGCTCGGCCAAAACGTCAACTCCTACGGGGTTGAGTTCGGCGACCGTCTCGCCTTCGGCAAGCTGCTGCGCGCGGCCGGCAAGATCGAGGGGCTGGAACGCATCCGTTTCACCAGCCCGCACCCGGCTGCCTTTACCGACGACGTGATCGACGCCATGGCCGAGACGCCGTCGGTCATGCCGCAGTTGCACATGCCGTTGCAGTCCGGCTCGGACCGTATCCTCAAGGCCATGCGCCGCTCCTACCGGTCGGCGCGGTTCCTCGGCATCCTCGACCGCGTGCGCGCGCGGATGCCGCACGCGGCCATCAGCACGGACGTCATCGTCGGCTTCCCCGGCGAGACCGAGGAGGACTTCCAGGAGACCCTGCGGGTCGTGGAGCTGGCCCGGTTCGCCACCGCCTTCACCTTCCAGTACTCCATCCGGCCCGGGACCCCCGCCGCGACGCTGCCCGACCAGGTCCCCAAGGAGATCGTGCAGGATCGTTACGAGCGCCTCGCCGCCCTGCAAGAGCGGATTTCCTGGGAGGAGAACCAGGCTGTGGTCGGTCGAGAGGTCGAACTGCTCGTCGCCAACGGCGAGGGCCGCAAGGACGCCGACACCCGTCGACTCAGCGGCCGCGCCCTTGACAGCCGGCTCGTGCACTTCGACGTGCCGGAAGGCTCGGAACTGCCCCGTCCGGGCGACCTCGTGACCGTCACGGTCACCCAGGCGGCCCCCTTCCACCTGATCGCTGACTCCGTCGACGGGGCTCCGCTGCGCATCCGGCGCACCATCGCCGGCGACGCCTGGGACCGCCTCGAAGCCGAGTCCTGCGGCGTGCCCGGTCACGGCGGAGCAGTCGGCGGGTCTGGCTCGGTCTCCCTCGGCCTGCCGACCCTGCGCCTACCCGACCGGGCCGTGGGCTCGCCCGCGGTGACCAGTTACAGCACCACGCCGATCTACGACGTCACCGACGGGGAGCGCTAGGCAGGTGCCCGGCCCGAACCCGGTGACCGGCGCCGACCCGACGCTGATCGTTGTCGTCGGACCCACCGGCACCGGCAAGTCCGACCTCTCGCTCGACCTCGCCGAACGTCTGGCCGAGGCCGGTCGGGGGGCGGAGATCGTCAACGCCGACGCCATGCAGCTGTACCGCGGCATGGACATCGGCACCGCCAAGCTCACCGTGCTGGAGCGCCGCGGCATCCCGCACCACCTGCTCGACGTGCTGTCGGTCACCGACGAGGCCACCGTCGCCCGCTACCAGACGGAGGCTCGCGCCGCGATCACCGACATCGTGGCGCGCGGCAACGTGCCCATCCTGGTCGGCGGCTCCGGGCTCTACGTGTCCGCCGTGGTCTACGACTTCCAGTTTCCCGGCACGGATGCCGTGCTGCGCGCCCGACTCGAAGCCGACCTGATCGAGCAGGGGCCTGGCGCCCTGTACACCCGGTTGAAGGCCGTGGACCCGGTCGCCGCCGCCCGCATCGGCGCCGGCAACGGTCGGCGCCTCGTGCGCGCCCTCGAGGTCGTTGAGCTGACCGGGGGGCCGCACACCGCCGCCCTGCCCGACGAGCCGGTCTACTGGATGCCCGCGGTCACAGTGGGCCTCCGCGCCCAGCGCGCGGAGCTCACCCCCCGCCTCGACGCCCGGGTGGAGGGCATGTGGGCCCGCGGGCTCGTCGAGGAGGTGCGCGGGCTGATCCCGAGCGGAATCGAGACCGGTGTCACGGCCAGCCGGGCCATCGGCTACGCCCAGGCCCTTGGGCAGCTGACGGGCAGCCTCCGCCGGGCGGAGGCCATCCAGGAGACGCAGCAGTTCACCCGCCGTTACGCGAGACGGCAGGTGAGCTGGTTCAAGCGTTCCCCGCACACCCACTGGATCGACTTTGACGCGCCGGATCGGGTTGACCGGGCGCTGACCCGCCTGGCCGACCCGGAGCAGCCGGCCGAGCACTGGGCGGCCGACCCGGCCTCCTAAACTGGACGGCATGGGTATTGATCTGAACTTCACCAAGGGCCACGGCACCGGGAACGACTTCGTGCTTTTCTCTGATCCCGACGGGCAGATCGACCTCACCCCGAGCCAGATCCGGGCCATCTGCGACCGCCGATTCGGCATCGGTTCCGACGGTATCATCCGCGCGGTGCGCTCCACGAGCCTGGCCGCCGGTGCGATCGCCCTCGCCGAGGACGACGCGGCCGAATGGTTCATGGACTACTGGAACGCCGACGGCACGGTGTCCGAGATGTGCGGCAACGGCATCCGCGTCTACACCCGCTTCCTGGTGGAGCAGGGCCTGACCACGCTCGACCGCGGCGACACGCTCTGCATCGGCACCCGCGGGGGAGTGCGCGACGTGCAGCGCGGCGCAACCGGCTACCAGGTCGACCTCGGCCGGTGGCGCCTCGACGGTATCGAACCGCTCGTTCGGGCGAAGGACCTGCCCGTGGCCCGCCCCGGTCTCGGTATCAACGTGGGCAACCCGCACGTGGTCGTGGCCCTGGCCGACGACGACGAGCTCGCAGGCGTCGACCTCACCTTCGTGCCGCAGCTCGACCCTGACCCGGCGGCCGGGGCGAACATCGAGTTCGTGCTTCCGGGCGATCCGCTCGTCGTGAACGGTGTCGGCCGCATCCGGATGCGCGTGCACGAGCGCGGCAGCGGCGAAACACTCTCCTGCGGTACGGGGGCGGCCGCGGCGGCCCTCGCCACCCGGCACTGGGCCGGCGCGGGTGCCCCGAACCAGTGGCAGGTCGAGGTCACCGGCGGCACGCTCGGCGTGCGCATGTTCCCGACCGAGGACGGCGAGCACGTCTCACTGTCGGGTCCGGCGGAACTCGTGTTCGACGGGGTCTTCCGCCTCGGCTGAGTATTAGCTCGGGGCGATGGGCCGCGACGCGGTCTAGTCCTGGCGTTTCACCCGCAGGACCCGGAAGCCCTTACTGATGGAGTGCCGTGAGGTGCTGAATTCGGCGGGCAGGTCGCCGTCGAGCCAGCGCTGCAGGGAGTCGGAGCCGAGGTTGCGCTGCACGACGAGCCAGGCATCCGAACCCGGCTCCAGGCGCGGCAGCCAGGTACGCAGCATGGTGTGCAGTTCGGTTTTGCCGACCCGGATCGGGGGATTCGACCAGATGGTGCGGAACGTCACGTGGGCGGGCATCTGATCGGGCAGCACCGCGGTGATGTTGGTGAGGCCGAGCTTCTCCGCGTTCAGCCGCACCAGGTCGAGCGCCCGCTCGTTAACGTCGACGGCCCAGATCGTGGCGCGGGGTGAGGCGAGGGCCAAGTGCAGGCTGATCGGACCCCAGCCGCAGCCCAGGTCGAGGAAATCGCCGCCGGGCGGCGGGGTCGGCGCGTTGTTCAAGAGCACCTGGGTGCCGGTGTCGATGTGCTCCGGGCTGAAGACCGAATTGGCTGTGGTCAGCTCGCGTTCTTGGCCTCCCAATCGAACGGTCACCTGGCGGAGTTTCAGGGTGCTGTCGGGTGCCGGGGTGAAGTAGTGGTCGGAAGGCATAGAGGGAACTTACCGTGCATCGAGGAAGTATTGTTAAAGGAATGACTGAGTCACATCTGCCCGACGACACCGACGACGTGGTCGCCCGCGTTCTTGCCAGCGCTGATAGCAAGGCTGCCGGCTATTCGCTGTTCCGCAGCGGCTCCGCGCAGGCTCTGCAGGCCGAATCCGGCCCGTCGCACGACGACGAGGGTCACGACGGCGTGCAGCAGGACCGCGAGGACCGCAACGCGCTGCGCCGCGTGCCCAGCCTCTCCACCGAACTCGAGGACGTCACCGAGGTCGAGTACCGCCAGCTCCGGCTGGAGAACGTCGTTCTGATCGGCCTGTACACGCACGGGACCGTCGCGGACGCCGAGAACTCCATGCGCGAACTCGCCGCGCTGGCCGAGACCGCCGGCGCCACCGTTCTCGACGGCCTCATGCAGCGCCGGGCGAAGCCCGACGCCAGCACCTACCTCGGCAAGGGCAAGGCCGAAGAGGTGGCCGGCATCGTCAAGGCGATGGGCGCCGACACCGTCATCGCCGACACCGAGCTGGCGCCCAGCCAGCGGCGCGCCCTCGAGGACGTCGTCAAGGTGAAGGTCATCGACCGCACCGCCGTGATCCTCGACATCTTCAGTCAGCACGCCAAGAGCCGCGAGGGCAAGGCCCAGGTCGAACTCGCCCAACTCGAATACCTGCTTCCCCGCCTGCGCGGCTGGGGCGACTCGATGTCCCGCCAGGCCGGAGGCCAGGTGGGCGGCGCCGGTGCAGGCATGGGTTCGCGCGGCCCCGGCGAGACCAAGATCGAGCTGGACCGCCGGCGCATCCACACCCGGATGTCCCGCCTCCGCAAGCAGATCCTCGAGATGAAACCTGCTCGTGAGGCCAAGCGGGCCAACCGCAAGCGCAACGCCGTGCCATCCGTCGCCATCGTCGGTTACACCAACGCCGGCAAGTCGAGCCTGCTCAACCGCATCACCCGGGCCGGCGTACTCGTTGAGAACTCCCTGTTCGCCACCCTGGACGCCACGGTGCGCAAGTCGACGACGGCCGACGGGCTGCTCTACACGCTGACGGACACCGTCGGGTTCGTGCGGAACCTGCCCCACCAGCTGGTGGAGGCGTTCCGGTCCACCCTCGAGGAGGTCGCCGACGCCAACGTCATCGTGCACGTCGTCGACGGCTCGCACCCTGACCCGGCGAGCCAGCTTGCCACAGTGCGCGAGGTCATCGCCGAGGTCGGCGCCCGGGAGATCCCGGAGGTCGTCGTCTTCAACAAGAGCGACCTGATCAGCGATGATGACGGGCTCGTGCTGCGCGGACTCTGGCCGAAGGGCATTTTCGTCTCGGCCCGCACCGGCGAGGGCATCCAGGAACTGCTCGCGACCATCTCGGACCTGCTGCCGCGGCCGTCGATCAGGCTCGAGTTGCTCATCCCCTACGAGCGGGGAGACCTGATCGCGGTGCTGCACGATCAGGGCACGGTGCTGTCCACCGAGTACGCCGAGACCGGCACCCGGGTTACTGCTCTGGTGACTGATGAGATCCGGGCGCTGTTCGAGCCGTTCGCCGTGCCGCCGGCCGTCACCGGCTGACCGCCGCCGGCTTCGCTCCGCGTACCTTGGCAGGCGTTCGCCTGCCGATGTCCGCACTCCTCCGGCCTGCCTGAGCCGCTCCGGCGCCAGCTGATGACATATTCGGTCACAGACCTGCTGGGCACCGGGCGTGCTTGTTAGAGTCTTCTCAATCGTTGCCGCCGGTCTCCTGACCGGCGGCATGGAGCGACAGCCGAGCCCGGCACCCGCCCGCGAACGTCCGCCTGGCTTGCCGGGCGGTCCGCGGCCGCCCGGCCCCCGGTGACTGACACTGGCAACTGTCGAATGAGGAGCAATGCCCCACACCTCGGATCCTGCGTGCCGGAAAATCCCGTTCTCATTCGAGTTGTATCCGCCCACCTCGGATGCCGCCACCTCCGTGCTGCACGCCACTATCGAGCGGCTGGCCGCGGCCGGCCCGGAATTCATCTCGGTCACCTACGGTGCGAACGGCTCCTCCCGGCGCTCCTCCCTGGACGTGCTCACCCACATCCTGCGCACCACCACCGTGGACCCGCTGGCCCACCTCACCTGCGTGGGCTCGTCCAACGCGGAAGCGAGCCAGCTGATCCGGGAGTTTCTGGACGCCGGGGTGCGGAGCTTCCTGGCCCTGCGTGGCGACCCGCCGGAAGGCATTCGGGAGGGTGAGGCCTTCCTCGGCGACCTGGGCAGCGCCGCGGAACTGGTGCAGCTGATCCACCGGGTGCAGGCCGAGCGGGTGCCGTACCGCGAGGCCGTGATCCCTGGACTCCCTGCCGCCCGCACGATCAAGCGGGAACGGGAGAAGGTACGCATCGCCGTGGCCGCCTTCCCGAACGGCCACCCGCGCTCCCGGTCGGCCACCCAGGACATCGACGCGCTCCTGGCCAAGCAGGCCGCCGGCGCCAACCTGGCGATCACGCAACTCTTCTTTCACGCCGACCACTACCTCAGCTTCATCCTGCGAGCCCGTGCCGCCGGGGTCGAATTCCCGATCCTGCCCGGGATCATGCCGGTCACGAGCCCGGCCCGCCTGCGCCGCATCCTCGAGTTGTCCGGTGAGGAACTGCCGTCCGAGCTGGCGATCGCGCTCGAGGTGGAGCCGACGAAGGAAGGCCAGCGTGAGATCGGCATCCGTCAGGCCACCGAACTGGCCCGGGAACTCATCGCCGGCGGTGCCCCCGGGCTGCACCTCTACGCCTTCAACCAGCACGAGACCGTGCTCGCCGTGCTCGACGGCTGCGGTCTGCTCACCCCCACCCTGCCTGCTTCCGCACAGCCTGCCCCTCACCCCGTCAAGGAGAACCGATGACCCACTCTTCCGCCTTTTCCGCCTTTCCCGCCGGCACCATCCTGGGCTACCCGCGCATCGGGCCGCGCCGCCAACTGAAGAAGGCCGTCGAAGCGTTCTGGACCGGATCGGTCAGCGCCGACGAGCTCGAGGCGACCGCGGCCGCCCTGCGTCAGAGCACCAGGGAGCGCCTCGTGCTGCTGGGACTCGGCCGGGACGACTCGTCCATCCCGGAATCGTTCTCCTACTACGACCAGATGTTGGATGCCCTGTGCACGGTGGGCGCCGTCCCCGCCCGGTTCGCGCATCTGCGGGGCGCGGACGGCCACCTCGACCTGGCCGGCTACTTCACCCTCGCCCGCGGCGAAGGGGAGAATCCGCCGTTGGAGATGACCAAATGGTTCGACACCAACTACCACTACCTGGTGCCGGAAATCGGCCCCGAGACCGAGTTTACCCTCGCCGGCACCCGCCTGGTGCGCGAGTTCGAGGAGGCGAAGGCGGCCGGATTCCTGACCCGGCCCGTCATCGTCGGCCCGGTCACCTTCCTGCTGCTGAGCAAGCCCAGCGACGAGGCCCCGGCCGGATTCAGTCCGCTTGACCGCCTCGACGACCTTGTGCCGGTCTACGCCGCCCTCCTGCAGCGGCTGCGCGCCGCCGGAGCCGAATGGGTGCAGCTCGACGAGCCTGCCCTGGTCAGCGAGAGCATCGACACCCCGAGAACGGATGCCCTCGCCGGCCTCCGCTTCGCCTACAACACCCTCGGCGCCCTCGCCGAGCGTCCCGCCCTGTTCGTCGCCGCGCCGTACGGCAGCCTCGACGACGCCCTACCCGTTCTTGCCATCACCCCGGTGGAAGCCATTGGGCTTGACCTCGTGCGGGGAAGCGTGCCGGCGGAGACCCCCGGACTGGACACGACCACTCTCGTGGCCGGCATCATTGACGGCCACAATATCTGGCGCGGCGACCTGGCCGCCGCCTTCGACACGGCGGCCGGCCTGGTCCGCCTCTCGCCGCGGATCTCGGTTTCCACCTCAACCTCGCTGCTGCACGTTCCCCACGACGTCGACGATGAATCGGCGCTGGACGACGACCTGAAGAGCTGGCTGGCCTTTGCGGATCAGAAGGTCGCGCAGGTTGCCACACTCGCCCGCGGCCTCAGTCTGGGTCGCCGTGCCATCGAGACCGACCTCTCTGCGGCCTCCGCGGCCCTCGACGCGCGGGGGGTGGCTCCCGGAGTCCACGATGGCGCCGTTCGGGTGCGCGCCGACGCGCTCGCTCCGGGCGACTTCACCCGGGGCGCCTACGCAGACCGAGTGGCAGCCCAGGAGATGGCCCTCGGGCTGCCGTTCCTGCCGACGACCACGATCGGATCCTTCCCGCAGACCGGGGACATCCGTCGGGCCAGGGCGCAGCTGGTACGGGGGGTGCTGAGCACCGAGGAATACCGGGACCTGATGCGCGCCGAAATCCGTCGGGTCGTCGCGTTGCAGGAAGACATCGGCCTCGACGTGATCGTGCACGGGGAGCCGGAACGCAACGACATGGTGCAGTACTTCGCCGAGAACCTGGACGGCTTCGCGGTCACCGAGAACGGCTGGGTGCAGTCCTACGGCAGCCGGTGCGTGCGCCCGTCGATCCTCTGGGGTGACGTGTCCCGACCGCGGCCCATCACGGTCGAGTGGTCGGCGTTCACGCAGGGGCTGACGCCCAAGCCCGTCAAGGGGATGCTCACCGGTCCGGTCACGATCCTCGCGTGGTCGTTCGTGCGCGACGACCAGCCGCTGGGCGAGACGGCCAGGCAGGTGGCCCTGGCCCTCCGGGACGAGATCGCCGACCTGGAGACGGCCGGCATCCAGATCGTCCAGGTCGACGAGCCCGCGCTGCGGGAGCTGCTGCCGTTGAAGCAGAAGGACCAGGCGGAATACCTCGACTGGTCGGTGGGGTCCTTCCGCCTGGCGACGGCCGGTGCGGCCGTGGCCACCCAGATCCACACCCACCTCTGCTACTCGGAGTTCGGGGTGGTCATCGACGCGATCCGCAACCTGGACGCCGATGTGACCAGCATCGAGGCGGCACGCTCTCGCATGGAGGTGGTGGGCGATATCCGGTCCCAGGGCTTCGACCACGGTATCGGCCCGGGAGTGTGGGACATCCACTCGCCGCGTGTGCCGAGCGTATCCGAACTCACCGACCTGCTCGAGCGCGCCGCGGCAGCCATCCCGGCCACCCGGCTCTGGGTGAACCCCGACTGCGGCCTCAAAACCCGCGGCTACGCCGAAACCGTCCAGTCCCTGCACAACATGCTCGCCGCCACCCGCATCCTCCGCGCCCGCCTGACCTCCTCCGTCTCCGCCTGACCCCGCCTCCACCCACACAAAAGCCGGGCACGACACCAAAAACAGTGTTCGTGCCCGGCCCACACGACCCGGATCACAAGACCCGACCGAAATAACCATGGTGACTCAACGCACGCGCGTCTCCACGACGCTGGTCGAAACCGTCGAGACCAAGAGTCGGACTGAAGTGCTGAAGTGCTGAAGTGCTGATGTGCTGTAGTGCTGATGCCCTAAACCGACCGCAGCACTGCCACAACCTTCCCCAGAATCTCGGCGTGATCGCCGACGATGGGTTCGAAGTTGGTGTTGCGGGGCAGTAGCCAGGTGTGCCCGTCGCGCTGGCGGAAGACCTTGACGGTTGCCTCGTTGTCGAGCATGGCTGCAACGATTTCACCGTTTTCGGCGGTCTTCTGCTGCCGCACGACGACCCAGTCGCCGTCCATTATCGCGGCGTCGATCATCGATTCGCCCGACACCTTGAGCATGAACAGGTCGCCCTTGCCCACCAGCTGGCGGGGTAGCGGGAAGATCTCGTCGATCTGCTGTTCGGCGGTGATCGGGATGCCGGCGGCGATTCGACCGACAAGCGGAACCATGGCGGCGTCGCCGACCTGCACTCCGGTGTGGAAACTCTCCGAGGCTCCGGCCGTCGTGTCTTCGGGCGACTGCGGAATCTCGATGAGCACCTCCAGTGCTCGGGGACGGTTCGGGTCTCGGCGGAGGTAACCGCTCAGTTCCAGCTGGTTGAGCTGGTGGGTGACGCTCGACAGTGACGACAGGCCGACGGCGTCGCCGATCTCGCGCATGCTCGGCGGATAGCCGCGTTGGCTGACCGAGCGCTGGATGACGTCGAGGATGGCGAGCTGCTTCTCGCTGAGGCTCTTGCGCCGTCTGGTGCCGCCCTTGTCGCGGGGACCGCTGGTGTTCTGTGCCACGTTCGTCGCTCCTCGTTTTGATTGATGCGCTGGCGGCAAACAGCGAATGCCGCCGATTCACGCGAATGTCGGGGGTGCCTGATTGAGTGTCAATCAACAATCGAAACTGTATCCGCGTTGAGCCCATTAAACAAACATGTATTCGAGTGGGTCGGAGTAAATATTTCAGAAACTACCGAATAAAGCTTGATTGTTCGAATAATCGAATATACATTCGGAACATAAGTTCGCATCCGGCTCTCCCGGCCGAGAGTCGGATGCGTCTTCTCACAGGAGGTATGACATGAGCACTGCACTTGAACGAGGCGCCCCCATCGCGACCGGACGCACCCGGCTCCGACTCACCCGGCGCGGTCGCGTCGTTTTCACGTCCCTGGCTGCCTTTCCGCTCGTAGCCGTGGCCCTGGTCGTCACCCTCAACGGAGGCATCGCCGCCGCCGAGAACTCGACCGTCGCTCGCGTGGCCACGGCCTTCGACCACGTCACTATCAAGTCGGGGCAGTCGCTCTGGCAACTTGCCGAGACAATCGCGCCCACGTCCGATCCGCGCGAGGTGATCGCCGAGATTGTGAGCCTCAACCAGCTGCCGTCCGACAGCGTGCAGCCCGGTCAGCGGCTGGCGCTTCCGAACGACCTGTGAACTACCCGCGGCGAGCCCCCGCCGGTTTCACCCCGGTAACATGGGGGGAGTGACCAGTCTCAACGATCTTCCCCTTCGCGATAATCTGCGCGGACTCACTCCCTATGGGGCGCCGCAGTTGCACGTGCCGGTGGCTCTCAACGTGAACGAGAACACCCACGGCATCCCGGCTGAGGTGGCGCAGGACATCGTGGCGGCGTTGGCTCTGGCGGTCACGACCGTGAACCGATACCCCGATCGGGAGTTCACCGAGCTGCGGGATTCCCTCGCCCGTTATCTTGGTCACGGCCTCACCCGAAAGAACATTTGGGCCGCCAACGGTTCCAACGAGGTTCTTCAGCAGGTGCTGCAGGCTTTCGGCGGCCCGGGTCGGTCCGTGCTCGGCTTCGCGCCGACCTACTCCATGTACCCTCTGCTCGCCTCCGGCACCGGCACCCGCTGGATCGCGGGTGGTCGTGACGCAAAGTTCGAACTCTCCCCGGCCACGGCGCTCGAGTGGGTCGACCGGGTTGCCCCTGACGTCGTCTTCCTCTGCTCGCCGAACAACCCCACCGGCACGCCCCTGTCCCTGGAAACGATCGAGGCCGTCTACGATGCGAGCGACGGCATCGTCGTCGTCGACGAGGCGTACGCCGAGTTCGGGACGGATGACGCGCCAACCGCCCTGAGCCTGCTTCCCGGCCGGGAGCGCCTGCTGGTGTCCCGCACCATGAGCAAGGCGTTCGCCTTCGCCGGTGTGCGCGTCGGCTATCTGGCCGCCGATCCCGCTGTGACGGATGCCCTCCGCCTGGTTCGTCTGCCCTACCACCTGTCCGCGCTCACGCAGGCTGCCGCGGTCGCCGCGCTCGTCCACACGCCCGCGATGCTTGCCATGGTCGACGACATCCGCGGGCAGCGGGACCGCATCGTGAGCGAACTGGCCCGGCTTGGCTACACTCCGCTGCGCAGTGCGAGCAACTTCGTGCTGTTCGGCGGCGTTGAGGACCCTCGGGCCACCTTCGAGGCGCTGCTGGCGGAAGGCATCCTTGTGCGCGACGTCGGCATCCCGGGCCACCTGCGGGTCAGCGCCGGCACCGAGGCCGAGACCACGGCGTTCCTCGACGCCCTCGAGGCGCTTGGGCGGTCGTGAACGGCTCGGGCCAATAAACTAGCCGTATGAGCTTCTCTTTCGCGACCACCTCGCCCCGTTTCGCCCACCTGCAGCGCGAGACCAGCGAGTCGAGCATCGACCTGTCGCTCAATCTCGACGGCACCGGTGAGTCGGACATCCAGACGTCGGTCCCGTTCTTCGATCACCTGCTCACGGCCTTCGCGAAACACTCGTTGACCGACCTCACCGTGCGCGCCCGCGGCGATATCGAGATCGATGTGCACCACACGGTCGAGGACGTCGGCATCCTGCTCGGCCAGGCGATCAAGCAGGCTCTCGGGGACAAATCCGGCATCTCCCGCTACGGTGACGCCGTCGTGCCGCTCGACGAGGCCCTCGTACAGGCCGTCGTCGACATTTCCGGGCGCCCCTACCTCGTGCACCAGGGCGAGCCGGCCGGTTTCGAGTTCCACCTGATCGGCGGCCACTTCACCGGCTCCATGGTGCGCCACGTGTTTGAGGCTATCGCCTTCAACGGCGGCCTCACGGTGCACGTCACCGTGCAGGGCGGCCGCGACCCGCACCACATCGCCGAAGCCGAATTCAAGGCGTTCGCCCGCGCGTTCCGCCAGGCGAAGGCGCTCGACCCGCTGGTGTCCGGCGTCCCCTCGACCAAGGGTGCGCTGTGACCAGCGTCGTTGTCCTCGACTACGGCACCGGAAACGTGCACTCCGCCGTCAAGGCACTCGAACTCGCCGGGGCCGAGGTGACGCTGACCAGCGACCGCCGTCAGGCGCTTGAGGCCGACGGGCTCGTCGTGCCCGGCGTGGGCGCGTTCAGCGCCGTCATGCAGGCCCTGAAGGCGGTGCACGGCGACGAGATCATCGACCGCCGGATCGCGGGCGGACGCCCGGTGCTGGGCATCTGCGTGGGCATGCAGATCATGTTCGAGCACGGCGTCGAACGCGGCGTGGACACGGAGGGGCTGGGCGAATGGCCCGGCACCGTGACGCAGCTGACGGCGCCGGTGCTGCCGCACATGGGCTGGGACACGGTCACGCCGGGGGAGGGCTCGACGCTGTTCCATGGCCTCGAGCAGGAGCGCTTCTACTTCGTGCACTCCTACGCCGCCCAGGAATGGTCCCTCGACGTCATGCCGCCGTTCCCGAAACCGATTCTCACCTGGTCCGAGCACGGACAACCTTTCCTGGCCGCCATCGAGAACGGACCGCTTACCGCCACCCAGTTCCACCCGGAGAAATCCGGTGAGGCAGGCATCCGTCTGCTCCATAACTGGCTCGGCACAGTCAAGAACTGACTTTGACTTTTCCCTGACTGACCTGGTCGCCGCGACCATTCCCAACCGAGGACACCCATGACTGTGAATACCCCTTCCCTCCGTCTTGTTCTGCTGCCCGCCGTGGATGTGGCCGACGGCAAGGCCGTTCGCTTGACCCAGGGCGAAGCCGGCACCGAGACCAACTATGGCGACCCCGTCGACGCGGCACTTGACTGGGCCCGCCAGGGCGCCGAGTGGATCCACCTCGTCGACCTCGACGCGGCCTTCGGTCGCGGCAACAACACGGATGTCATCCGCACTGTGATCCGCGAGGTCACGGGCGTGAAGATCGAGCTCTCCGGCGGGATCCGCGACGACGCGTCGCTGGACGCGGCCCTGAACGCGGGCGTCAGCCGGATCAACCTGGGCACCGCGGCACTGGAGAACCCGGAGTGGGCGGCGCAGGTCATCGCCCGGCACGGTGACGCCGTCGCCGTCGGGCTCGACGTGCGCGGAACCACCCTCGCCGCCCGCGGCTGGACCAGGGAGGGAGGGGACCTCTGGGAGGTGCTCGCCCGTCTCGAGGAGGCTGGCTGCAAGCGCTACGTCGTCACCGATGTGACCAAGGACGGCACGTTGCAAGGCCCCAACATCGACCTGCTCCGCCAGATGATGGAGCGCACTGACCGACCGGTCGTCGCCTCCGGCGGCATCTCCAGCCTCGACGACCTCCGCGCATTGCGCGAACTTGTACCGCTCGGACTCGAGGGCGCGATCGTCGGAAAAGCCCTCTACGCGGGGGCGTTCACCCTGGGCGAGGCGCTGGATGTCGCGGGCGCGTAACCTCGGCTCCACCGGCCTTCCCGGCGGACCCGGAGGGGGCGACTCCGCCGGGCAACCGTGGGAGGGACGACAGTTTGAGCCCAACATGCACAGCGACGACGACGGGCTCGCGCCCGAGCCGCTGCTGGCGGCCGTGCGCCGCTTCCAGGCTCGGGAGGCCGGCGAAGAGACGGTGGTCGACGCCATCCGTGGCTCACGGCTGCTCGTTCCCCTGGTGACCGAACTCGGCCAATCGGGGCCTACCGAAGTTGGCCTCCGCGTCGACAAGACCCAGGAACTGTCGATCATCACCGTGGCCGGGCCTGACGGCCGCACGGTGCTTCCCGTGTTCTCCTCGGTCGCGGCGATGACGGCGTGGAACACGCAGGCCCGGCCGGTCCCGGCCGACGGCGTGCGCGTCGCGCTGGCCGCGGCTCAGGAGAACACCGATCTGGTCGTGCTCGATCCGACCGCGCCCACCGAGTTCGTGGTGCGGCGCCCGGCCCTGTGGGCCATCGCCCAGTCCCTGCCCTGGACCCCCAGCTATGCCAGTCGCGACGTCGCGGATGCCTTTGCCGACTCCGTGGCCACCGAACTGAGTGTGCTCGGGGTTGAGCTGGCCCCCGGCGACCCGGCCGCCCGCCTCGCCGGACCGGAACTAATTGTGCGTCTCGAGCTCGTGGACGGCCTGACCCGCATCGAGCTCGACGCGACCCTCGCCCGGCTCGCGGCTCGCTGGTCATCGAGCGACGTCATCGCCACCCAGGTGGACTCCCTCACCGTGCAGCTGCTGCCCTCCGCCTAGGCGGCCTCTATCATCGTCGGCGGTTCCGGGCCCCGGGCCCCGGGCCCCGGGTTCCGGGCTCCGGGCCCCGGGCTCCGCGCTCCGCGTTCCGCCCCCGCCCCCGCCCCCGCCACGGACGAATTCGACGGAGATTGTGGCAAAATCGGTCCTGGATGTCCGGGAAAGCCCGTTTTAGCTCAGAATCTCCGTCGAATTGGTTCGAGTGGCCCGGCTCAGGCGGATCGACGAGGATAGTCGTATGAACGAGGTTCTGCACCGATTCACCCCGGCCACCCGCGCCTGGTTCGCGCAGGCCTTCGCCGCACCCACCGAGGCCCAGCTCGGGGCGTGGGACGCCATCTCTCGGGGCTCGCACGCGCTGGTGGTGGCCCCCACCGGGTCAGGTAAGACCCTCGCCGCGTTCCTCTGGGCCATCGACCGCCTGGCCGCGGATACTGCAGAGGCCGCAGATGTCTCGGAAGCCTCGGCGCGTCCTGACCGGGTCACCGCGCCGGGAACCCGCGTGCTCTACATCTCGCCGCTCAAGGCGCTCGGCGTCGACGTGGAACGCAATCTGCGGGCCCCGCTGGTGGGCATCGTCCAGGCTGCCGAGCGCCTCGGGTTCGCCCCGCCCCGGGTGACCGTCGGCGTGCGGTCGGGGGATACCCCGGCCACGGAACGCCGAAGCCTGGTCAAAACGCCGCCGGACATCCTGATCACCACGCCAGAATCGCTGTTCCTCATGCTCACCTCGGCGGCGCGGGAATCGTTGCGCGCCGTGGACACGGTCATCATCGACGAGGTGCACGCGGTCGCGGCGAGCAAGCGCGGCGCGCACCTGGCCGTCTCACTGGAACGGCTCGACGACCTGCTCGCCCGCCCGGCCCAGCGCATCGGACTGTCGGCTACCGTGCGACCGGCCGCCGAGGTCGCCCGGTTCCTCGGAGGGTCCGCACCGGTGGAGATCGTCGCACCGGTGTCGACCAAACGATTCGACCTCAGCGTGGTCGTTCCCGTCGACGACATGAGCCAGGTCGGCACGGTACCGGTGCGGGAGGGTTCGACGGCCGCCGCCGCCCCACAGACCGGGTCCATCTGGCCGCATGTGGAAGAGGCAATCGTCGACGAGGTGCTGGCGCACACCTCCTCGATCGTGTTCGCCAACTCCCGCCGTCTGGCCGAACGGCTGACCGCGCGCTTCAACGAGATCTACGCCCAACGCCTCGAGGACGAGCTCGTGCCCGCCGCGATGCCGGCCGTGATGACCGAGCGGATGCCTGCCCTCGTGCCCGTCCGCACTGCGGCACCCGGCCCGCCGGCCGCGCTCATGGGCGCCAGCGGCCAGAGCGCCGGGGCCGAGCCGCTGCTTGCCCGCGCCCACCACGGCTCCGTCAGCAAGGAGCAGCGCGCACTGATCGAAGACGACCTGAAAGCCGGGCGGCTGCGCTGCGTGGTGGCGACGTCCAGCCTCGAACTCGGCATCGACATGGGCGCCGTCGACCTGGTCGTGCAGGTGGAGTCGCCGCCGTCCGTGGCCAGCGGGCTGCAGCGAATCGGCCGGGCCGGGCACCAGGTGGGCGAGGTCTCCCGGGGCGTGATCTTCCCCAAACACCGGGCCGATCTCATCCATGCGGCCGTCGCCGCCGAGCGCATGGCCGCCGGCCTGATCGAATCCCTGCAGGTGCCGTCCAACCCACTCGACATCCTCGCCCAGCAGACCGTGGCGGCGACCGCCCTCGAACCCATCCACGCGGAGGAGTGGTTCGACACCGTGCGCCGCAGCGCCCCCTTCCACACCCTCCCGCGGTCGGCCTACGAGGCCACCCTCGACCTGCTTGCCGGCCGGTATCCCTCCGACCAGTTCGCCGAGCTGCGCCCCCGCATCGTCTGGGACCGGGAGACGGGCATCCTCACCGGGCGCCCGGGCGCGCAACGGCTCGCGGTGACCAGCGGCGGCACGATCCCCGACCGCGGCCTGTTCGGCGTCTTCATGGTCGGCGGCGACCAGGCCACCGGCCGCCGGGTGGGGGAGCTCGACGAGGAGATGGTCTACGAGTCCCGGGTCGGCGACGTCTTCGCCCTCGGTACGACGAGCTGGCGTATCCAGGAGATCACCCACGACCGGGTGCTCGTGCTGCCCGCCTTCGGTGAACCGGGGCGGCTGCCGTTCTGGAAGGGCGACGGCCTCGGCCGGCCTGCCGAGCTCGGTGAGGCGATCGGCGCGTTCCTGCGCGAGGTCTCGGCGCTCCCCGACGCGGAGGCCCGGGTGCGCTGCCGGGCCGGCGGCCTCGACGAGCGGGCCGTTGACAACCTCCTGGCCTTCCTCGCCGAGCAGCGCGCCGCGACCGGTCAGGTCCCGACCGATCGCACCCTCCTCGTCGAGCGGTTCCGAGACGAGCTCGGCGACTGGCGGGTGGTGCTGCACTCCCCGTTCGGCCTGCAGGTGCACGCGCCCTGGGCCCTCGCCGTGGGCGCCCGGGTGCGGGAGCGCTACGGGCTCGACGGGGCCTGCGTGGCCAGTGACGACGGCATCGTCGTGCGCATCCCCGACACCGAGTCCGACCCACCCGGAAGCTCCCTCTTCGTCTTCGACCCGACCGAGCTCGAACAGATGGTCACCGACGAAGTCGGCGGGTCGGCCCTGTTCGCCGCCCGGTTCCGCGAGTGCGCCGCGCGGGCACTGCTGCTCCCGCGCTACAACCCGGGCCGGCGGTCGCCGCTCTGGCAGCAGCGCCAGAAGGCCGCGCAGCTGCTCGACGTGGCCCGCACCTTCCCGACCTTCCCGATCATCCTCGAAACCGTGCGCGAGTGCCTGCAGGACGTCTACGACCTGCCCGCCCTCTTGGCCCTCACCCGCCGCATCGACAGTCGCGC
Source organism: Cryobacterium sp. M23 (assembly GCF_002929655.1). Classification (NCBI taxonomy): domain Bacteria; kingdom Bacillati; phylum Actinomycetota; class Actinomycetes; order Micrococcales; family Microbacteriaceae; genus Cryobacterium; species Cryobacterium sp. M23. The sequence continues at coordinate 21,919 of NZ_PJJV01000062.1, read as the reverse complement.
CCTGCGCCTGGTCGAGACCCAGACGGATGCCGCGAGCCCGTTCGCGAGCACCCTCCTCTTCGGCTACGTGGCCGCGTTCATGTACGAGGGAGATTCCCCGCTCGCCGAGCGGCGCGCCACCGCCCTCTCGCTCGATTCCAGCTTGCTGGCCGAGTTGCTCGGTCGGGTGGAGCTGCGCGAGCTGCTCGACCCGGCCGTGATCGAGCAGACCGACCTGGAACTGCAGCGGCTGCCGGCCGACCGGAAGGCGCGCGGAGTCGAGGGCATCGCCGACCTGCTCCGCGGCCTCGGACCGCTCACCACCGCGGAGGTGGCCGCCCGCCTCGACCCCGCCGTGTCACCGGGCGCCGCCGAGGGCCTGCAGGTGCTTTTCGACGCCCGGCGCATCATCCCGGTCGGTTTCGCCGGGCAGCAGTGGTGGGCGGCCATCGAAGACGCCGCCCGGCTTCGCGACGCCCTCGGCGTCCCCCTGCCGCAGGGGGTCCCGGCCGTGTTCACCGAGCCGGTGCCGGACCCGCTCGGCGACCTGGTCAGCCGGTACGCCCGCACCCACGGCCCGTTCACTCTCACCGACGTGGCCGCGCGCTTCGGGCTCGGTCCGGCCGTGGCGCTCGTCGCCCTCCGGCGGCTGGCCGGGGCCCGCCGCCTCCTCGAGGGCGAGTTCCGGCCGCACGGCACCGGCAGCGAGTGGTGCGACGCCGAGGTGCTGAGGCGCCTCCGCCGCCGCTCCCTGGCCGCGCTCCGGCACGAGGTCGAGCCGGTCGACCAGGTCACAATGGGCCGGTTCCTGCCGGCCTGGCAGCATGTGGGCGGGCGCCTGCGCGGGATCGACGGGGTCGCATCCGTGATCGAACAGTTGGAGGGGGCGCGCATCCCGGCATCCGCCTGGGAGACGCTTGTGCTGCCTTCCCGCGTCGCAGACTACCGGCCGGGCATGCTCGACGAGCTCACCAATACGGGCGAGGTGCTCTGGGCCGGCGCCGGCACGCTGGCCGGCAACGACGGCTGGATCAGCCTGCACCTGCGCGACACGGCGCCGCTCACCCTGCCGCTGCCCACCCCGCTGGAGACCACTGCGCTCCAGCAGGAGATTCTGACCACCCTGGCCGGCGGCGGGGCCTTCTTCTTCCGTCAACTCGCGGATGCCGTCGGCAGCCAGGACGACGCCGGCCTCGCCGCCGCCCTCTGGGACCTGGTCTGGGCGGGACTGGTGGGCAACGACACCTTCGCCCCCGTACGCGCCCTGCTCTCCGGCGGGCGCGCGGCGCACAGCACCCGCCGGGCCGCCCCGCGAGCCCGGCTGCACGGCGGCCGCATCCCCGCGCGTAGCACCCTCCCGTCCCGCACCGGGCCACCTACCGTATCCGGGCGCTGGTCGATCGTTCCGGTCGCCGATGACTCGCCCACCCGTCGGGCGCACGCCCTCGGCGAGACCCTGCTCGAACGCTACGGCGTCGTCACCCGGGGCGCGGTGATGGGGGAGGGCGTGACGGGCGGCTTCGCCCTCGTCTACCGCACCCTCAGCGGCTTCGAGGAGATGGGGCGGTGCCGGCGCGGCTACTTCATCGAGGGTCTCGGGGCCGCCCAGTTCGCCACGGTCGGCACGATCGACCGGCTGCGCTCCTACGTCGCCGAGGCACAGCATCCGGAACCGGTGGCGATCACCCTCGCCGCCACCGACCCGGCGAACCCCTACGGCTCGGTGCTGCCCTGGCCTCCGCTGCCCGAGGGCACCGGGCACCGCCCCGGACGGAAGGCCGGCGCGCTGGTCGTGCTCGTCGACGGGGCCTTGGTGCTCTACGTCGAACGCGGCGGCAAGACCGTGCTCGCGTTCGACGGAGCGGCCGGGAACGGAGTGGCCGGGAACGGAGCGGCTGGGAATGGTGCCGACGGGAACGGTGCCGACGGGAACCGTGAACCCGCCGTCGAAAATGGCGGACCGACTGCGGTCCTGACCCTCGCCGCCGCGACCCTTGCCGGCACGGTCACCGCCGGGCGGGTTCCGAAGCTCGGCGTGGAGACCGTCAACGGCGTGTTCGTGATCGGAACAGCGGTGGGCACCGCCCTGCTCGCGGCCGGATTCGGTGTCACCCCGCGGGGAGTGAAGCTGCATGCCTGAGGGTGACACCGTCTACCGCACCGCGTGGAACCTTGACCAGGCCCTGCACGGAGCCCGGCTCACCCGCTGCGACGTGCGGGTGCCGGCGTTCGCCACCGTCGACCTGACCGGGCAGACCGTGCACGAGGTTCTCAGCCGCGGGAAGCACCTGCTGATGCGCGTGGGGGAGGCCAGCATCCACTCTCACCTGAAAATGGAGGGGTCGTGGCACCTCTACCGTCATGGGAGCGCCTGGCGCCGCCCCGCGTTCCAGGCGCGCATCGTTCTCGAGACGGTGGAGTGGGTGGCTGTGGGCTTCGAACTCGGGCTGCTCGAGGTGGTGCCGCTCAATCAGGAGGCCGCGCTCCTCGACTACCTCGGACCTGACCTCCTCGGCCCCGACTGGGATGCGGCCGAAGCCGTGCGTCGCCTCGAATCACGTCCCGCGCAACCCATCGCGGTGGCGCTCGCCGACCAGGGCAACCTCGCCGGGCTCGGCAACGTTTACGTGAACGAGCTGGGTTTCCTTCGCGGCCTGCTGCCGTCCCGGCCGGTGGCCGAGGTGACGGATGTCCTGGGCCTCGTCGCTCTCGCCCGCCGCCTGATCCTGGCGAACCGTGACCGCACCGAGCGGATCACGACCGGCAATGCCCGGCGCGGCATGCAGAGCTGGGTCTACGGCCGCGCCGGCCAGCCCTGCCGGCGCTGCGGTACCGCGGTCGAGCAGGGCCGGCTCGGCCGCACCGAGCTCGAATTGCGGGTCACCTACTGGTGCCCGCGCTGCCAGACCTGAGCTCGTGGCCCCGTAGCGGCTCTGGCCCGAACCAATTCGACCGCAGAAACCCCCGCCGGAGTCGACGGGGTTTTCCACGGTGCTAGGTCACTTCAGGGAGCCGCACCGCGACCCATCCGAGCCGGCTGTTCGTCCCTAGTTGACCGGCCCGGTAAACTTTTCGCCCGGACCCTGGCCGATCGCGTCGGGGATGGCCGAGGCCTCCCGGAACGCCAGCTGCAGCGATCGCAGACCGTCGCGCAGGCTGCGCGCGTGCATGTCGGCGATGTCGGGGGCCGCGGCGGTGATCAGGCCGGCGAGGGCCGTGATCAGCTTGCGCGCCTCGTCAAGGTCGGTCTGGTTCTCCGGGTCGTCGGCCAGGCCCACCTTGACCGCGGCGGCGCTCATCAGGTGAACGGATGCCGTCGTGATGATCTCCACGGCCGGCACGTCGGCGATATCGCGTGTTGCCTGGGCTGCATCCTGCTCGTTGCTGTTGGTCACTGCATTCCTCTGTTAGACTCGACCGGGCTCCGAGATGCAAGTCTCGGTACGAAAGTGGATAATCTCCCACCCGCGCATACCGCTTCATAAAGGTTACCGGGTAGTTGCACTCCGCCTTCGCGGCGCTGGACTCCAACAGGAATCCGGTCCACGTGGGTAGACAGGGTGTCGTCTGTGATATTCGGGCAGTTTTCTCCGACTATCCAGACGCGTTTTTCCTCTCTTCGTCTCCGGGCGACATCCGTCTCCTGGCTGTAGCCACGATGCATGAGAAGAGGAGAGACGCATCAGCGATCCCCGTACAAATGACCGTATCCGCGTCCCCGAAGTCCGTCTCGTTGGTCCTAACGGCGAGCAGGTAGGGGTCGTGGCCATCGATGTTGCGCTGCGCCTTGCACAGGAGGCCGATCTTGACCTCGTCGAGGTTGCACCGACCTCGAAGCCGCCCGTTGCCAAGATCATGGACTACGGCAAGTTCAAGTACGAGGCTGCGCAGAAGGCCAAGGAGGCCCGGCGCAACCAGGCGAACACGATCCTGAAAGAGGTTCGTTTCCGTCTCAAGATTGATAAGCACGACTACGAGACCAAGCGCAAGCGCGCCGAGGGCTTCCTGAAGGCCGGTGACAAGGTCAAGGCCATGATTCTGTTCCGTGGCCGCGAACAGTCCCGTCCCGACCAGGGCGTACGTCTGCTCCAAAAATTTGCCGAGGATGTCGCCGAGTTTGGTTCCGTGGAATCGAGCCCGACCATTGACGGTCGAAACATGGTCATGGTCGTTGGCCCGCTGAAGAACAAAGCGGAAGCCAAGGCCGAGATCAACGCACACAAGGCTGCCGATCGGGCAGAAAAGGTTGCCGACAAGGCTGACAAAGTTGCTGATAAGGCAGCGAAACTGGAGGAAAAAGATGCCTAAGATGAAGACCCACTCCGGGACGAAGAAACGCTTCAAGGTCACCGGTTCCGGCAAGATCATGAAGCAGCAGGCCGGCCTGCGCCACAACCTCGAGGTCAAGAGCACCCAGCGCAAGTCCCGCCTGAACCACGACCAGGTGCTGGCCAAGGCCGACACCAAGGTCATCAAGAAGCTTCTCGGTCGCTAGACCCGTACCCCGTAAGGAACTAAGAAAATGGCAAGAGTCAAGAGGGCCGTAAACGCCCATAAGAGCCGTCGCGTTATTCTCGAGCGCGCCAAGGGTTACCGCGGTCAGCGCTCGCGTCTGGTCACCAAGGCCAAGGAGCAGCTCACTCACTCCTTTACCTATAGCTACCGTGACCGTCGTGCACGCAAGGGTGACTTCCGTCGCCTATGGATCCAGCGGATCAACGCTGCGTCCCGCGCGAACGGCCTGACCTACAACCGTCTGATCCAGGGTCTCGCCCTGGCCGGCATTCAGGTCGACCGTCGCATCCTGGCCGAGCTGGCCGTCAACGAGCCCGCCACGTTCGCGGCCATCGTCGAGAGCGCCAAGGCAGCACTGCCCGCCGACACGTCGGCACCCCGGGTCGCCGCGTAGCTGTCAGCCGGCACCAGCACTATCACGCACTCTCCACGGGAGCGGGCCCCGCGCCCGCTCCCGTTTTGCGTGCCCGGGGCCGGTTCGCCGGGTCACCGCGTGTGCCCCGAGCGGGAACACAGCCGCCCCGCCCCGGCAAGTAAGCTGGAGGCATGCTAGATAATCCCCGTTCTCCGCGCGTGCGGGCTGTCGCGAAACTGGCGAATCGAGCCGCTCGCTCCGAGGCGGGGCTGTTCCTCCTGGAAGGACCCCAGTCGGTCTCCGAGGCCCTCAACTTCCGGCCCGACCTTGTTGTGGAGCTCTTCGTGACCCCCACCGCCCTCGAGCGGCACCCCGAGATCGCCCAGGTCGCCCAAGAGGTGGGCGCCGAGCTCGAATTCGTCACCGAGCAGGTGCTCGAAACGATGGCCGACACGGTCACGCCGCAGGGTTTCATCGCGGTGTGCCGTCAGTTTCCCACCTCGGTCAAGGACATCTTCGCCAACGAGCCCAAGCTCATCGCCATCCTCGAAGAGGTGCGCGACCCCGGAAACGCCGGCACCATCATCCGTGCCGCGGATGCCGCCGGCGCCGACGCCGTGATCCTCACCGGCCGCAGCGTGGACCTGTACAACCCGAAGGTCGTGCGCTCCTCGACCGGCTCGATCTTCCACCTCCCCGTCGCCGTCAGCGCGACGCTCTCGGACGTGCGCGAACGGGCCCGGTTCGCCGGCCTGCAGATCTTCGCCGCCGACGTCAAGGGCACCGATTTGCTCGCTGCCCGCACCGAGGGGCTTCTGGTCGCTCCGACGGCGTGGCTGTTCGGCAACGAAGCCCGCGGACTGACCGACGAAGATCTCGCCGTGGTCGACCGGTCCATTTCTGTTCCCATCTACGGTCACGCCGAATCGATGAACCTGGCGACGGCCGCCAGTGTTTGCCTGTATGAAAGCGCGTTTGCTCAGCGCAGCTGATTATCACAGCTCGGTAACCACCGGCTTGGTGGTTCTGAGAAACCCTGTTCTAGCCTAGATTTGGGACATGGAGCCTACAGAATCTGCGCCGGCGACGTCCAACATCACGGTGTTGCGCGGTGAGCCTCTCGTCGTGATCAGCGACGTGGACAAGCACTACGGTGACCTTCACGTGCTGAAGAAGATCAACGCCGTGGTCAACCGCGGCGAGGTCGTGGTGGTGATCGGGCCGAGTGGCTCCGGCAAGTCCACCCTCTGCCGGGCCATCAACCGGCTTGAGACCATCGACGCGGGCGTCATCACGATCGACGGCGTCAAGCTGCCGGCCGAGGGCAAGGCGCTGGCCAAGCTGCGCGCGGACGTCGGAATGGTGTTCCAGGCGTTCAACCTCTTTGCCCACAAGACCGTCCTCGAGAACGTCACCCTCGGACCGATCAAGGTGCGCGGCCTGTCGAAGGCCGAGGCCGAGAAAAAGGCCATGGTCCTCCTCGAGCGCGTCGGCGTGGCCAACCAGGCCAAGAAGATGCCCGCCCAGCTCTCCGGTGGACAGCAGCAGCGGGTCGCGATCGCACGGGCCCTCGCCATGGACCCGAAGGTCATCCTGCTCGACGAGCCCACCAGTGCGCTCGACCCCGAGATGATCAACGAGGTGCTCGAGGTCATGATCAACCTGGCCAACGACGGCATGACCATGATCGTCGTCACGCATGAGATGGGCTTCGCCCGCCGCGCCGCCGACCGGGTCATCTTCATGGCCGAGGGCGAGATCGTCGAGGAGACCACGCCCGAACAGTTCTTCACCAACCCCCAGAGCTCGAGAGCGAAGGACTTCCTCTCCAAAATACTTGCCCACTAACCGGTGTGCAGGACGACACAGCAATCAGGAGATACCCATGAGACTCACTAAAGGTCTAATGATTTCGGCCATTGCCCTCGCGAGCGTTCTCACGTTGAGCGGATGTACCGATTCCGCCCAGACGCCCGAGGCCGCACCGGTCGAGGAAACGGTTGAGTTCGAAGCCGGCACCTCCATGGCCGCGTTGAACGAGGCCGGGGCGATCACCATCGGCACCAAGTTCGACCAGCCGCTGTTCGGCCTCAAGGGCCCGGACAACAACCCGGTCGGCTTCGACGTCGAGATCGGCAAGCTCATCGCCGCAAAACTCGGCATCTCCGCCGACAAGATCAAGTGGACCGAGACCGTCTCGGCCAACCGCGAGCCCTTCCTCCAGAACGGCCAGGTTGACCTTGTCGTCGCGACCTACACGATCAACGACACCCGCAAGGAGGTCGTCGACTTCGCCGGACCGTACTACCAGGCCGGCCAGGACCTGCTTGTGCTCGCCGGCAACCCCGACAAGATCACCGGCCCGGAAGACCTCGCCGGCAAGCCCGTCTGCACCGTAAGCGGCTCGACGTCGGAGAAGAACATCGCCGCGTACACCGACAACGTGATCGCGACCGACACCTACTCCAACTGCTTGGGCCCGCTCCGCAGCGGCGAGGTTGTCGCCGTGACCACGGACAACGTTATCCTGGCCGGCCTCGCCGACCAGAACGCCGGTGAGTTCGAGGTTGTCGACAACCCCTTCACCAAGGAGCCCTACGGCATCGGCGTGAAGAAGGACGACACCGAGTTCCGCACCTTCATCAACGATGTGCTCGATGAGGCGTACGAGGATGGCACGTGGGCCGAAGCCTGGGAAGCGACCGCCGGTACCGTGCTCGAGACCCCGACCCCGCCGGCAGTCGACCGGTACTAGTCGCCGAAAGCAGCACCTGCTGATCGGGGCGGCCGCGCCGCACGGGAGGCCGCCTCGACCAGCACCTTTTTCCCGGAACCCGCACGACCCAACCGCACGACATCCAGATAGTCACTACAGAAGAGGAGGTGAGTTGTGGACGCAGTCATCGAAAACCTGCCCCTGTTTCTGGAGGGCTTCAGAAATACGTTGGGCCTTCTGCTTCTGGCCGGCACGGGAGCGCTCGTGTTCGGCATCATCATCGCTGCCATGCGCATCTCGCCCGTCGCATCCCTGCGCGGATTCGCCACCGTCTACACCGAGATCGTGCGCAACACCCCGCTCACGCTGGTGCTGTTCTTCTGCGCCTACATCCTGCCCTACCTCCAGTTCAGCCCAGGCTACTTCGTGCTCGCCACGATCGGACTCACCGTCTACACCTCGCCGTTCGTCGCCGAAGCCCTGCGCTCGGGCGTCAACGGTGTGCACGTGGGTCAGGCCGAGGCCGCCCGCAGCGTGGGTCTGACCTTCACGCAGACCCTCTCGTTCGTCGTCATGCCCCAGGCGGTGCGCATGGTCATCCCGCCGCTCATCAATGTGTTCATCGCCTTGACGAAGAACACCTCGGTCGCCGGCGCCTTCTTCGTCTTCGAACTCTTCGGCGCCGCCCGTAAGATCACCAACGATCGCGGCGATGAGGTGCTCGCGATCTTGCTCGCCGTGGCAGTCTTCTACCTCCTGGTCACCATCTCGCTCGGCCTGATCGCCGGTCGGGTCGAGAAGAAGGTGGCGGTTCTCCGATGACTTCCGTGCTTTACGACGCTCCGGGCCCCAAGACCATCTTCCGTTCCCGGCTGTTCTCCGTGGTGGCCGGCCTCGTCATCGCCGCCGGCCTGGTCTGGCTGATCCTGGCGCTGGGTGCGCCCAAGACCAGCGCCAACGGCGCCGTTCAGCCGGGCCTCTGGGACGTCTCCCGGTGGGACGTCTTCGCCGACCGCGAGGTCTGGCGCACGCTGGGCCGCGGAGCGCTGAACACCCTCCGAATGGCCGGCGTCGCCGCCGCGTTCGCCCTGGTACTCGGTGTGCTGTTCTCCTTCGGGCGCGTCTCCGACACTAAATGGATTCGGATCCCGACCACGGTCGTGCTCGAATTCGTGCGCGGCATGCCCGTACTGCTGATGATGCTTTTCATCCTCCTCGTCTTCTCCACCGGCTCCTTCTGGGCCGGTGTCGCCGCCCTCTCCGTCTATAACGGCGCGATCATCGGCGAGGCGCTGCGGGCCGGCATCAAAAGCCTGCCTCGCGGCCAGCGCGAGGCTGGGCTGGCCATCGGGCTCACGCCCGTGGCAACCCGGTTCCGGATCGAGTTCCCGCAGGCGTTCCGGCAGATGCTGCCGATCATCATCGCGCAGCTCGTCGTGCTTCTCAAGGACACGTCCCTGGCGTTCGTGGTCGGCTACGAGGAGCTCCTCCGCAGCGGGCTGTACAACCTGACGAACTTTTTCGGCAGCCGGTACTCCTTCTCCTTCTTCCTCGTCGTGCTCGCGATCTACCTGACGATGAACCTACTGCTCTCCTGGCTGGCCCGCGTCATCGCCCGCCGCACCGGCTCCAAGTCCGGCGGCGTCACCACGGACACGAAGGCGCCGCCTGAGAAGCCCCTCGATCCAGAGGTGGTCTACCCCGCTGCGCTCGGCAACCAGATGGGCGCCCGGGGTCTTTAGCGGCACTAAACTTGTGCCTTGTGTCTGACCCCACTGAGATCTCTGAACCAGTCGTGAGCGCGGCCGTCGACGCCGCACTCGCCGCCATTGATGCCGCGAACGACTCCGCGGCCCTGAAAACCGTGCGCACCGAGCACACCGGCGAGGCCTCCCCGCTGGCCCGGCTCAACGCGCTGATGCGCGGCGTGCCGAACAACCAGAAGGCCGCCGCCGGCAAGCTCCTCGGCCAGGCCCGAGGTGCCGTCGCCCAGGCGTTCGCCGCCCGCGAGGCCGCGATCACCGAGGCTGAGGCAACCGCTCAGCTCGCGGCCGAAACGGTCGACGTGACCGCGGCGGCCTCCACCTGGAAGCCCGGAGCGCGGCATCCGCTCACCCTGTTGCAGGAGCGCGTCGCGGATGTCTTCGTCGGCATGGGCTGGGAGGTCGCCGAGGGCCCCGAGCTCGAGAGCGAGTGGTTCAACTTCGACGCCCTCAATTTCGACGAGGACCACCCGGCCCGTGCCATGCAGGACACGTTCTTCATCGACCCACCCGAGGCACACCTGGTACTGCGCACCCACACCTCGCCGGTACAGCTGCGTGCCCTGTTGTCGCGCGAACTTCCCGTTTACGTCGTCGCGCCCGGCCGGGTGTTCCGCACCGACGAACTTGACGCCACGCACACGCCCGTGTTCCACCAGATCGAGGGCATCGCCGTCGACAAGGGCCTGACCATGGCGCACCTGCGCGGCACCCTCGACCACTTCGTGCAGGCCATGTTCGGCCCCGAGGCGAAGGTGCGCCTGCGCCCCAACTACTTCCCGTTCACCGAGCCGAGCGCCGAAGTCGACCTGTGGCACCCGACCTTCAAGGACGGCGCCCGCTGGATCGAGTGGGGCGGCTGCGGCATGGTCAACGCCAATGTGTTGCGTTCCGCCGGGATCGACCCGGAGGTCTACTCCGGATTCGCGTTCGGCGTCGGCGTCGAACGGGCATTGATGTTCCGAAATGATGTGAAGGATATGCACGACATGGTCGAAGGCGACGTCCGGTTCAGCCAGCAGTACGGGATGACCGTCTGATGCGCGTACCACTGAGCTGGCTGGCTGAGTTCGTCGACCTGGCCCCGGGCACCACGCCCGAGGACGTGCACGCCGCCCTGGTGAGCGTGGGCCTCGAAGAGGAGGAGATCCACCGCTTCGAGCTGACCGGGCCGATCGTGGTCGGCCAGGTGCTCGAGTTCGTCGGCGAGGAGCAGACCAACGGCAAGACCATCAACTGGTGCCAGGTGCGCGTCGCCGCTGACGGCGAGCTCGCGGCCGACGGCGGCCCGGCCGTGCACGGCATTGTCTGCGGCGCCCACAACTTCGTCGTCGGCGACAAGGTCGTCGTGACCCTGCCCGGCGCCGTGCTGCCAGGTCCGTTCCCGATCGCGCCCCGCAAGACCTACGGCCACGTGTCCGACGGCATGATCGCCTCGGCCCGCGAACTCGGCCTCGGCGACGAGCACGACGGCATCCTGGTGCTCGGCAGCCTCGGCCTCGACCCCGAGATCGGCACGGATGCGATCAGCCTGCTGGGCCTGGACGACACCGCCGTCGAGATCAACGTCACGCCCGACCGGGGCTACGCCTTCTCGATCCGTGGCGTCGCTCGCGAGTACGCGCACGCCACCGGGGCTGCCTTCCGCGACCCGGCGCTCTCCGTCACCGCGGACGCGTCCACGGTCGCCTTCCCGGTCACCATCGCCGATCAGGCCCCGATCCGCGGTCGCGTCGGCGCGAGCGTGTTCGTCACCCGCGCGGTGCGCTTCGTGGACCCCACCCGACCGTCTCCGGCGTGGCTGATCGCCCGCCTGAAGCTGGCCGGCATCCGTTCGATCTCGCTGATCGTCGACGTCACCAACTACGTGATGATCGAGCTCGGCCAGCCGATCCACGGCTACGACCTTGACAAGCTGGCCGGCGGTATCACCGTGCGTCGCGCAGAACCGGGCGAGAAGCTCGTCACCCTCGACGACGTCACCCGCATCCTCAACGCCGAAGACTTGCTGATCACCGACGAGTCCGGACCGATCGGCCTGGCCGGCGTAATGGGCGGTCAGAGCACCGAGATCGGTTCCGCGACCACGAATGTGCTGATCGAGGCCGCGAACTTCGACCCGGTATCGATCGCGCGCACGGCCCGCCGGCACAAGCTTCCCAGCGAGGCATCCCGCAGGTTCGAGCGCGGGGTGGACCCGGCCGTGGCCGAGGTCGCCGCCGCCCGCGTCGTTCAGTTGCTGGTCGAGCTCTCCGGGGGAGAAGCCGACGGCCTCGGCTCCCTGCACGACGCCACGCCCGACGCCGAGCCGATCTTCCTGCCGACCGGCTTCATCTCCGGCCTGATCGGACTCGACTACACCCGCGAGGAGGTGCGCACCTCGCTGGCCGAGATCGGCGCCTCGATCGAGGAGACCGAGACCGGGATGAACGTCACCGCCCCGAGCTGGCGCCCCGACCTGACGGACAAGTGGACCCTGGCCGAGGAAGTCGCCCGCATCGTCGGTTACGACCGCATCCCCTCGGTGCTGCCCGTCGCCCCGCCCGGGCGCGGCCTCACCCACGCCCAGACCCTGCGCCGCCAGGTGGCGCAGACCCTGGCGGCCACCGGCCACACCGAGGTGCTCGCGTACCCGTTCGTGGCGGAGAAGTCGAACAACCTGTTCGGGCTGCCCATCGGCCCTGCTGTTCCGCAGATCCGGGTTGCCAACCCGCTCGACGGAGAGGCGCCGTTCCTGCGCACGTCGATCCTGCCCGGGCTGCTGCAGATCGCACACCGCAACCGCTCGCGCGGCCTCACCGACCTGGCCGTCTTCGAACTGGGCCTGGTGTTCCGGCCGGTGGCGGGCATCCGTTACGGCGGCTCCGTCGTGCCGCCCGGCGCGGTGCGCCCGAGCGCGCAGCTGGAGGCCGAGCTCAACGCGGGCATCCCGCCGCAGCCTCTGTCGGTGGCGGTCGTGCTGACCGGCTTCGTCGTGCGGCACCAGCCGGGGCAGCCCGCCGTGGCCGCAAGCTGGCAGCACGCCCTCGCCGCGGTGCAGCAGGTCGCGCTGGCCGCCGGCGTTCCGATCACGGTTCGCCAGGGTTCGCACCAGGCCATGCACCCCGGCCGCACCGCCGAGCTGTTCGTGACGACGGATGCCGGCACGACCTCGGTCGGCTACGCCGGCGAACTGCTGCCCAGCATCGCCCGCGACGCGGACCTGCCCGCGGTCGTCGCGGTTGCCGAGATCGACCTGACCGCCGTGTTCGCGGAGGCCGGCGCCGAGCTGCGCGCCACACCGATCGCCACGATGCCGGCCGCCACACAGGACCTGTCCCTCGTGGTCGACGCCGGCGTGCCGGCCGGCGACGTGCTCCGCACGCTGCTCGAGGGCTGCGGGCCGCTGCTCGACCACGCCGAACTCGTCGACGATTACCGCGGCACGGGCGTGCCGTCCGGGCGCAAGTCACTGACGTTCGCGCTGCGGTTCCGGGCGCCGGAGCGCACCCTCACCGCCGCGGAGGCCAGCGACGCCAAACTCGCCGGCGTCGCGGTGGCCGCCGCCCGCTTCGGGGCCACTCTCCGCGAGTAGCGCGAGTAGGGCGAGTGGCGCGAGTAGCGCGAGCAGCGCGAGTAGCGCGGGCTGGCGCGGGCTGGCGCCCGCTCCGCGCGCCGAGTGTCGCCCGTTTTGCCGAGAGTCACCGCCCGGGCGGCGATTATCGGCGCGAACGGCGATTCTCGGCGCGCGGGGCGGCGCGCTAGGTTGGGAACATGTCTTTTTCGGTGGCGGTGGCAGGTGCGAGTGGCTACGCGGGCGGTGAATTGTTGCGTCTGTTGGCCGGGCACCCCGACTTCGAGGTGCGCACGGTCACGGCGCACAGCACTGCCGGGCAGCGTCTGATCGACGCGCAGCCGCACCTGCGCTCGCTCGCGCACCTCACCCTGGTCGACACGACGCCCGAAACCCTCGCCGGGCACGATGTGGTGTTCCTCGCCCTGCCCCACGGGGCATCCGGTGCCCTCACCGCGCACCTTTCCGCCGACACGCTCGTCGTGGACTGCGGTGCCGACCATCGGCTCGAAAGTGAGAGCGACTGGGCGGCGTTCTACGGGGGCGACTACTTCGGCGCCTGGACCTACGGCGTGCCCGAGCTCCCGGTGGTCGGCGGCACGCAGCGCTCCCGGTTGGCCGGCTCCCGCCGCGTCGCCGCCCCCGGCTGCAACGCGAGCACGGTGGCGTTGGCGCTGGCGCCGGGCATCCGTGCCGGGGTGATCGAGCCCGAAGACTTGGCCGCGGTGCTCGCGGTCGGACCCTCCGGCGCCGGCAAGAGCCTGACGCTGCAGAACCTCGCAAGCGAGATCCTCGGCTCCGCGAACCCCTACGCGGTCGGCGGCGTGCACCGCCACATCCCCGAAATCCAGCAGAGCCTGCGCTGGGCAGGGGCCTCGAACCCGACCATCTCATTCACCACGGTGATCGTGCCGATGTCGCGGGGCATCCTCTGCACCGCGACGGCCCGTCTCGTGCCCGGTACATCCGGCGCCGCGGTGCGCGCCGCCTGGGAGGCGACCTACGCCGACGAACCGTTCGTGCATGTGCTGCCGGAGGGCCGATTCCCGCGCACTGGCGACGTGCTCGGCGCCAACACCGCGCTGATCGGCCTCGCCGTCGACGAGGCCGTGGGCCGCGTCGTGACGATCACCGCCGTCGACAATCTCACCAAGGGCACCGCCGGTGCCGCCATCCAGTCCGCCAACCTGGCGTTGGGACTGCCCGAAACCACGGGCCTGAGCACGAATGGAGTTGCCCCATGAGTGTCACCGCCCCCGCCGGGTTCGCCGCCGCCGGAGTCACCGCCGGCCTGAAACAGTCCGGCGGGCTCGACCTCGCCGTCGTGCAGAACCTCGGCCCGCTCACCAGCGCGGCCAGCGTTTTCACCAGCAACCGGTGCAAGGCGAACCCGGTGCTCTGGAGCGAGCAGGTCATGAAGGGCGGCCGAGTCAAGGCCATCGTGCTCAACTCGGGCGGCGCGAACTGCTACACCGGCAGCATCGGCTTCCAGACCACGCACGCCACCGCCGAGGCCATCGCCGACCGCTTGGAGATCTCCGCCGGCGAGGTGCTGGTCTGTTCCACCGGCCTGATCGGCGAACAGCTCGACCTGGGCAAGATCACCGCCGGCGTGTGGGACGCGACCCTCGCGCTGCAGGGTGAGAAGGCCACCTCCGACGCCGCCGGCCTGGCCGCGGCGCAGGCGATCATGACCACCGACACCACACCCAAGCAGACCATGCTCGTTTCCGACACCGGCTGGACCATCGGCGGCATGGCCAAGGGCGCGGGCATGCTCGCGCCTGGCCTGGCCACCATGCTCGTGGTGCTGACCACCGATGCCGTGCTCGACTCCGAGCAGCTGGACGTGGCCCTCCGCCAGGCCACCCGGGTCACGTTCGACCGCCTCGACTCCGACGGCTGCATGTCCACCAACGACACTGTCACCCTCCTCGGCTCCGGGGCGAGCGGGGTCACCGCCGACCTGGCCGAATTCACGGATGCCCTCATCGCCATCTGCCAGGACCTCACCCTGCAGCTGCAGGCCGACGCCGAGGGGTCTGCCCACGACGTCGCCATCACGGTGCGGCACGCCGGCACCGAGGCCGACGCCGTCACGGTCGCCCGCGCGGTCTCCCGCAGCAACCTGTTCAAGACCGCGATCTTCGGCAACGACCCGAACTGGGGCCGCGTGCTCGCGGCGGTCGGTACGACGGATGCCGCCTTCGACCCCTACGGCATCGACGTCGCCATCAACGGCGTGCAGGTCTGCACCGCGGGGGAACCCGACCAGCCGCGCGAGCTCGTCGACCTGACCCCCCGCTCGGTCTCCGTGCTGATCGACCTGCACGAGGGCGACGAGACGGCCACCATCTGGACCAACGACCTCACCCACGCCTACGTCGAAGAGAACAGCGCGTACTCGAGTTGAACCCGGTCCACGAAACCCCCGGCGACGAGACGACCCCAGGCGACGAGACGAACAGCCGGGCGGAGGCAGCCGTCAAGGCCGCCACGCTGATTGAGTCGCTGCCCTGGCTCAAGCGGTTCCACGACCAGATCATCGTGGTCAAGTTCGGCGGCAACGCCATGGTCAGCGAGGAACTGCAGCGCGCGTTCGCCGAAGACATGGTGTACCTGCGTTATGCCGGCATCCGCCCCGTCGTCGTGCACGGCGGCGGCCCGCAGATCTCCGCGATGCTCGACCGCCTCGGCATCGCGAGCGAGTTCCGCGGAGGCTACCGGGTGACCACGCCCGAGGCGATGGACGTCGTGCGGATGGTGCTCACCGGCCAGATCAACCGCGAGCTGGTCAGCCGCATCAACCAGCACGGCCCACTGTCGGCCGGGCTGTCCGGCGAGGACGCCGGACTGTTCCAGGGCCGTCGCCGCGGCACCGTCATCGACGGCCTCGGGGTTGACCTCGGCCTCGTCGGCGACGTGATCGGCGTCGACCCCGAGGCCGTGCTCGCCCAGCTCGCCGCCGGCCGCATACCGGTCGTCTCCTCGATCGCACCCGACACGGATGTCCCGGGGCAGTCCCTGAACATCAACGCCGACGCCGCCGCCGCGGCCCTCGCGGTCGCGCTCGGCGCCGCCAAACTGGTCATCCTGACCGATGTCGCGGGGCTGTACAGCGACTGGCCCAACCGCGACTCGCTGGTGTCGGTCATCGACGTGGACTCGCTTCGCTCCCTGCTGCCGGGCCTCGAGTCGGGAATGATCCCCAAGATGACGGCCTGCCTCGACGCGGTCGAGGGTGGCGTCGCGAAGGCGGCCATCATCGACGGCCGGGTACCACACTCGATCCTGCTCGAGGTCTTCACCGGCAGCGGGATCGGAACCGAAGTGGTCCCGGCATGAGGAATACGCACCCAGAATCGAGCACTGCACAGATGGCCGACTCCGGAACCCCCGACTGGCGCGAGCGTTTCAGCGCCGCCATGATGCACACGATCGCACCGCCGCTGGCGATGCTCGTGCGCGGGAAGGGGTGCTACGTCTGGGACGACGAGGGCACGAAGTACCTCGACTTCCTCGCCGGAATCGCCGTGAACTCGCTCGGCCACGCGCATCCGGCTCTCGTCGCCGCGGTCACCGACCAGGTCGGCCGGCTTGCCCACGTCTCGAACTACTTCGCGTCGCCACCGCAGCTGGAACTGGCCGAACGGCTCAAGCGCCTCACCGGTGCGGGACAGGCCGGCCGGGTCTACTTCTGCAATTCCGGCGCCGAGGCCAACGAAGCCGCATTCAAGCTGGCCCGGCTGAACACCGGCGGTGGCAACCGAACCCGCATTCTCTCCCTGCACGACTCGTTCCACGGCCGCACGATGGGGGCGCTCGCCCTCTCCGGCAAGCCGGCCATGCGCGAGCCGTTCCTGCCCGTCCCCGAGGGGGTCGAGCACATCCACGCCACGCTCGAGGGGCTGGATGCCGCGATCGACGAGACCGTCGCCGCCCTCTTCCTCGAGCCCGTGCAGGGCGAGGCCGGGGTGGTCGACCTGCCCGCAGGGTTCCTGCGCCGCGCCCGCGAACTGTGCACCCGAAACGGCGTGCTGCTCATCCTCGACGAGGTGCAGACCGGCGCCGGCCGCACCGGCGAGTGGTTCGCCTACCAGCACGACGGTATCCAGCCGGATGCGCTCACGCTGGCGAAGGGGATCGGCGGCGGCCTGCCCATCGGCGCCCTCGTCACCTTCGGGGCGGCGTCGGAGCTGTTCCAGCGCGGCCAGCACGGCTCGACCTATGCCGGCAACCCGCTCGTCACGGCCGCCGCCAACGCCGTGCTCGGCGCCATCGAGGCCGACGGCCTGGTCGCCAACGCCGCGCGGCGCGGCGAGCAGCTGCGGGAAATCCTCGCCGGGTTCGGCTCCCCCCTCATCGGCGAGGTGCGCGGCCGCGGGCTCCTACTCGGTGTCGGGCTGACCGAACCGGTCGCCACCCGCCTGGCGGCCGCGGCCCAGAGCAACGGCTTGATCGTGAACGCCGCAAACGAGTCCACCATCCGTCTGGCCCCGCCCCTCATCGTCGGCGACGACGAACTGGCCGATTTCGAGTGCCGATTCGGGCTCGCTCTGGCCAGCCTCTAGAGTTGAACGATCTATTCCCCAGAAGCGAAAGTGACGCCGTGACCCGCCATTTCCTGCGCGACGACGACATCTCACCGGACGAACAGGCCGAGATCCTCGACCTTGCCCTGGAACTCAAGCGTGACCGATTCGCGGTCAAACCTCTGGCCGGCCCGCAGACCGTGGCTGTCATCTTCGACAAGTCATCGACCCGCACCCGGGTCTCCTTCGCCGTGGGGATCGCCGACCTCGGCGGCAGCCCGTTGATCATCAGCACCGCGAACAGCCAGCTCGGTGGCAAGGAAACCGCTTCCGACACGGCCCGCGTGCTCGAACGCCAGGTGGCCGCGATCGTCTGGCGCACCTACGGCCAGGCCGGACTCGAGGAGATGGCCCTCGGCACCACGGTGCCCGTCGTCAATGCGCTGTCGGACGACTTCCACCCCTGCCAGTTGCTCGCCGACCTGCTCACCATCCGTGAGCACCGCGGCGACCTGGCCGGTCAGACCCTCGCGTTCCTCGGCGACGGCGCCTGCAACATGGGCCAGTCCTACCTGCTCGCCGGCGCGACCGCGGGCATGCACGTGCGCATCGCCTCCCCGGTCGGGTACACGCCCACCGACGAGGTCGTCGCGGATGCCGCGGCGATCGCCCTGCGCACCGGCGGCTCCGTGGAGCTCTTCACCGACCCGGTCGCGGCTGTCACCGGCGTCGACGTGGTCGTCACCGACACCTGGGTGTCGATGGGCAAGGAAGAGGAGAAGGCCACCCGCCTGGGCGACCTCGGTCGCTACCGTGTGGACGCCGCCCTGATGGCCCTCGCCAAGCCCGACGCGCACTTCCTGCACTGTCTGCCGGCTGATCGCGGTTACGAGGTGACCGCCGACGTCATCGACGGCGCGCAGAGCATCATCTGGGACGAGGCCGAAAACCGCCTGCATGCCCAGAAGGCGCTGCTCGTCTGGCTGCTCACCCAGAACAGCGCCTGAACGCCCCGGCGGGCGTCACAGCGTGACCGTAAACTTGAACAGATCGAATTTTTAGGGAGAACCATGGCTGAACGCGTTGTGCTGGCATATTCGGGCGGTCTCGATACCTCGGTTGGCATCGGCTGGCTGAAGGATGCGACCGGCAAAGAGGTCGTGGCCCTCGCCATCGACGTGGGACAGAGCGGCGAGGATATGGACGTCATCCGCCAGCGCGCCCTGGACTGCGGCGCCGTCGAGTCCATCGTCGTCGACGCGAAGGACGAGTTCGCCAGCGACTACGTCGTGCCGGCCCTCAAGGCCAACGCGCTCTACCAGAAGCGTTATCCGCTCGTCTCCGCGCTCAGCCGCCCGCTGATCGCCAAGTACCTCGCCTCGACGGCCAAGGAGCTCGGAGCGAACAGCGTCGCGCACGGCTGCACCGGCAAGGGCAACGACCAGGTGCGCTTCGAGGCCGCCGTCGCCGCCCTCGCGCCCGAGCTCACCTCGCTCGCCCCGGTGCGCGATTTCGCCCTCACCCGGGACAAAGCCATCGAATACGCGGCGCTGCACAACCTGCCCATCGCACAGTCGAAGAAGAGCCCCTACTCGATCGACCAGAACGTCTACGGCCGTGCGGTCGAAACCGGCTTCCTCGAAGACCCGTGGAACGCCCCGATCGAAGACCTCTACACGTACACGCAGGACCCGGCCGTGACTCGCGAGCCCACCGAGGTCGTCATCAGCTTCGACCAGGGTGTTCCCGTCGCGATCGACGGCGTCGCCGTCACCCCGCTTCAGGCCATCGAAATGATGAACCTGCTCGCCGGCAACCAGGGCGTCGGACGGATCGACATCGTCGAGGACCGCCTCGTCGGCATCAAGAGCCGCGAGGTCTATGAGGCGCCCGCCGGCATCGCCCTGATCGCCGCGCACGAAGAGCTCGAGAATATGACCGTGGAACGTGACCTGGCCCGCTACAAGCGCACGGTCGAGTCCAAGTGGGCCGAACTCGTCTACGACGGCCTCTGGTTCTCCGGCCTGAAACGCGCACTCGACGTGTTCATCGACGAGACGCAGAAGCACGTGACCGGCGACATCCGTCTGAAGATGCATGCCGGCACCGCCGTCGTCACCGGCCGCAAGTCCACTCGGAGCCTCTACGACTTCAACCTCGCCACCTACGACACCGGGGACACCTTCGACCAGTCCATGGCCAAGGGTTTCATCGAGCTGTGGTCGCTGCCGAGCAAGATCTCGGCCCGCCGCGACCTCGCCGGCAAGTAGGGCTGACGTGGCTGGCGACACGGACACGCACGAGAACCGCGCGGGCAAGGCGGGCGCCCTCTGGGGTGGCCGCTTCGCCGGGGGACCGTCGCCGGAACTGGCGAAGCTGAGCAAGTCGACCCAGTTCGACTGGCCGCTGGCTCCCTACGACATCCGTGGTTCCCAGGCCCACGCGCGGGCCCTGGCCGCGGCCGGTTACCTGACCGCCCCGGAACTCGTCGCCATGATCGCCAGCCTCGACACCCTGATGCAGGCCGTGGTCGACGAGAGCTTCCTGCCCGCGGAATCCGACGAGGATGTGCATTCGGCCCTGGAACGCGGCCTGATCGACATCGTCGGCGTCGAACTGGGCGGCAAGCTGCGCGCCGGCCGCAGCCGCAACGACCAGGTCGCCACCCTGGTGCGGATGCTGCTGCGCGACAAGGCGAAGGGCATCTCCGCCCACGTCATCGACCTGATCGACGCCCTGGCGTCGCAGGCCGAGGCGAACGACGATGCCATCATGCCGGGCCGCACGCATCTGCAGCACGCCCAGCCGGTGCTGCTCGCCCACCACCTGTTCGCGCACTGCTGGCCGCTCGTGCGCGACCTCGAGCGGTTCACCGACTGGAACACGCGCGCCGACTACTCGCCCTATGGGTCGGGTGCCCTGGCCGGCAACACGCTCGGCCTCGACGCCAACCTGGTGGCGGCCGACCTCGGCTTCAGCGCCGTGGTCGAGAACTCGATCGACGGCACCGCGAGCCGCGACCTGGTCGCCGAGTTCGCGTACATCACCGCCCAGATCGGTATCGACCTGTCCCGTCTGGCCGAGGAGATCATCCTCTGGAACACCCGCGAGTTCGGTTTCGTCACCCTCGACGACTCCTACTCCACCGGGTCGTCGATCATGCCGCAGAAGAAGAACCCGGACATCGCCGAGCTGGCCCGCGGCAAGTCGGGGCGCCTGATCGGCAACCTGACCGGTCTGCTGACCACTCTCAAGGGGTTGCCGCTCGCCTACAACCGCGACCTGCAGGAAGACAAGGAGCCCGTCTTCGACTCGATCGAGACGCTCGAGGTGCTCCTGCCGGCCTTCAGCGGAATGATCGCGACCCTGACCTTTCACACCGAACGGATGGCCGAGCTCGCCCCCCAGGGATTCTCCCTGGCCACCGACGTCGCCGAGTGGCTCGTCAAGCAGCAGGTCACGTTCCGGGACGCGCACGAAATCACCGGTTCGCTGGTGAAGTTCGCGGAGCGAAACGGGCTCGACCTGCACGAGGTGGACGACGCCGCGCTGCTCGCGCTGTCGCCGCACCTCACGCCGGACGTGCGCGAGGTACTCACCATCACCGGTTCGGTGTCCCGCCGCGACGGCCAGGGCGGGACCGCCCCGGTGCGCGTGGCCGAGCAGCGCGCGGCGCTCGTCACCCGGGTGCGCGCGCTGACGGCTGCACTCGGCATGTGACACTCGTCGACGGCATTCTGGCGCGACCGGCGGTTGAGGTCGCGCCACAGTTGCTGGGCGCGCTGCTCGACCGCGCCGGGGTGCGGCTGCGCATCACCGAGGTGGAGGCCTACCTCGGGCCAGGGCTCGACCCCGGCTCGCACGCCTTCTGTGGCCAGACCCGGCGGAACGCGTCGATGTTCGGCCCGAGCGGCCACGTCTACGCGTACTTCAGCTACGGCATGCACGTCTGTGCGAACATCGTCTGCTCGCCGGGCGGCGAGGCGTCCGCCGTGCTGCTGCGCGCCGGCGAGATCGTCGACGGTGTCGCCGAGGCACGGATGCGCCGCCCCACCTCACGCAGCGACCGCGACCTGGCGCGCGGCCCGGCCCGGCTCACGCTGGCGCTCGGCATCGGGCTGGGAGACGACGGTGCGGACCTCGGTGAGGCGCCGTTCACGCTGACCCTGCCTCCCGAACCGGTCGCTTTCCGCAGCGGACCCCGCACCGGAGTGGGCGGCGCCGGCGGGAGAGCGGAGTATCCGTGGCGATTCTGGATCCCGGGCGACGCGTCGGTGTCGCCGTACCGGCGACATCCGAAGCTGGGCGCTGAGCCCGACTCTCGCTAGGCGCGCGTCGTCGACAGGCTCGTGCCGTGACCGGGACCCGCGCTGGGGCATCCGGCGTCACGCAAATACGGAGATTTTCGGGAAACGCGGGCTTCGGTGGCTGGGGTGACCCGGTCTTTTCGGACGGGGTCCTTGGTTTCATTTTAGGCGGCGAGTGTGAGTTTGATGAGGCGTTCGG